>NZ_JBHYKH010000758.1:0-3084 GCF_042741275.1 Streptomyces sp. NPDC058964 | reverse complement strand
GCGCTCTATCTCACCCCCTCGGCCGTCTCCCAGCAGCTGACGGCCCTGGAGCAGGAGACCGGTCACCGGCTGGTCGAGCGCAGCGCCAAGGGCGTACGGCTGACACCGGCCGGTGAGATCCTTCTCGGCCACACCAACGCCGTGCTCGCCCAGCTGGAGCGGGCCGAGGCGGAGCTCGCCGCGTACGGCTCGGGCGAGGCCGGCACGGTCACGGTCGCCGCGTTCGCGACCGGCATCGCCGAGGTCGTGGCCCCCGCCGTGGCGCGTCTGGCCGGTTCGGCGCCGGGCATCCGGATCCGCGTCCAGGACGCCGAGGGCGATGCCAGCCTCCCCATGGTCCTGGACCGGCAGGTCGACGTCGCGGTCGCCGTCGAGTACCGCGGCGCCCCACCGGCCGACGACCCCCGCCTCACCCACGTCCCGCTCTACGCCGAGCCGTTCGACGCGGTCGTCCCCGTCACCCACCGGCTCGCCGGCACGCCCGTGGTCCCCCTCGCCGAGCTGGCCAAGGACCCGTGGATCGGCCCCTACCCCGGCAACCCCTGCCACGACGTCGTCGTGCTGGCCTGCGAGAGCGCCGGATTCCAGCCCCGGCTGGAACACTCCTCCGACGACTTCCGCGCGGTCGTGGCCCTCGCCTCGGCCGACGCCGGCGTCGCCCTCGTCCCCCGCTCCGCCCTGCGCGGCATGGACCTGACCGGCGTGGTCGTGCGTCCCGTCGACGGTGTGGCACCCACCCGCCGGGTCTTCGCGGCGGTGCGGCGCGGAGCCGAGGAGCACCCCTTGATCCGCCCGGTGCTGGACGCACTGGGTGAGGCGTCACGGGCGTGAGCTTCCTGTAACGCGCTTGTCTCACATCAGGGTTAACGTCCCGCATATGAGACAGGAGGAGAACCTCGCCACGGACCCCGTCGACGCACGGCTCGCGGCCCGTCTGGGCGGGCTGCGTGCCGAACGAGGCTGGTCCCTGGGTGAGCTGGCGGAGCGCAGCGGAGTGAGCAGGTCGACCCTCTCCCGGACCGAACGGGCGGAGGTCAGCCCCACGGCCGCACTGCTCAACCGGCTGTGCCGTGTGTACGGGCGGACCATGTCCCAGCTGCTCAGCGAGGTGGAGTCGGCCCCCGCCCCGCTGGTGCGCGCCGCCGAGCAGACGGTGTGGGAGGACCGGGCAGCCGGGTTCGTACGGCGGTCGGTGTCGCCCCCGCACAGCGGGCTGCGCGGCGAACTCGTCGAGGGACGGCTCATCGCCGGGGCGGACATCGCCTACGACCGGCCGCCCGTGCCGGGACTCGAACAGCACATCTGGGTCCTGGAGGGCGCACTCGACGTGACCGCGGGGGACGCCGAGCACCGGCTCGGCGCCGGCGACTGCCTGCGGCTGCGGGTCTGGGGCCCGACGCGGTTCCGGTGCCCGGGGCCCGAGGGCGTGCGCTACGCGCTGGCGGTGGTGCTGCCGTGACGGTGACCCGACTGGACGCGGCCCGGGTCCGGGAGCGCGCCGAGGAGCTGGCCGAACTGCTCGCCGGCGTCGTGGCGGACGGGGCGTCGGTCGGCTTCCTCGCGCCGCTCGGCCTCGCGGAGGCCGTCGCCTGGTGGCACGGGAGGGCCGCCGAGGTGGCCGCGGGGCGGCTCGCGGTGTGGGCGGCCCGGGACGAGGGCGGGCGGGTGGCCGGAACGGTGAGTCTGGCCTTCCCCGACAAGCCCAACAGCCGGCACCGGGCCGAACTCGTCAAGCTGATGGTGCACCGGGAGGGACGGGGCAGGGGCCTCGGCCGCCGGCTTGTGACCACCGCCGAGGAGGCGGCCGCCGCGGCCGGGATCAGCCTGCTGCACCTGGACACCGAGACCGGCGGTTCCGCCGAGCGCCTCTACCGCTCGGCGGGCTGGACCAGGGCCGGCGTCATCCCGGACTACGCGGCGAGCCCCGGCGGAGAACTGCGGCCGACCACGCTCTACTACAAGCACCTGAGACCTCCGGCCAGGTGATTGTCAGTGCCGCGGGCTACGGTGCCTGTCATGCCGGATGCCGAAGACGTACGCCGTATCGCCCTGTCCCTGCCGGACACGACCGAGAAGATCGCCTGGAGCATGCCCACGTTCCGGGTCGCCGGAAAGATGTTCGCCACGCTGCCCGAGGAGGAGACCTCCATCGCCGTGCGCTGCCCCAAGGAGGAACGGGACGAGCTGGTGCTGGCGGAGCCGGAGAAGTTCTGGATCGCGGACCACGAGGCACAGTTCGCCTGGATCCGTGTCCGGCTCTCCGCGCTGGAGGACGATGAGGAGCTGCGGGACATCCTCACCGACTCCTGGCGTCAGGCGGCCCCGTCCCGACTCCTGGACTCCTACCCCGAGTTGGGGGCGGGCGACGAGTAAAACCCGTCGAACCGGGCCGGCGGCCGTGACATGATCCGGCGGCGGAAGCGGGATCCGGTGGGGGAGCGGGGCGGGATGACCGGGACGTCAGCACGGGGGAACATCGTTGCCGGAGCGCGGTCCGGCAAACGGCCTGAGGGGCGGGCCCGGCCCGTCTGGTCGCGCAACTTCGCGCTGTTCTTCGTGGCGCGGGCCGTCGCCCGGCTCGGGGACACCATGCTGACCGTGGCGCTCGCCGCAGGTCTGGTGCAGCACGGGTACGGCGCGGGCGCGGTCGGCCTCGCCATGGCCTCGAAGGCCGCCGCCTTCGCCGGACTCGTCGTCTTCGGCGGGGTGATCGCCGACCGGTTCGACACCCGCAGGCTGATGCTCGGCGCCGACCTGGTCCGGCTCGCCGTCCAGTCCCTCGCCGCCGCGCTCTTTCTGACCGGGCACGTGGTCCTGTGGCAGATCTGCGTGATCGGCCTGGTGGGCGGGGCGGCGGGCGCGGTCTTCCAGCCCGGCGTGGCGAGCACGGTGCCCCGGGTCGCCACCGACATCCAGGGCGCGAACGGCGCGATCCGTATCGCCGAGTCCGCCGCCCAGCTGGCGGGCCCCGCCGTCGCGGGCCTGCTGGTCGCCTTCACCTCCCCCGGCGGCGTGTTCGCGGCCGACGCCGCGACCTACGTGGTGAGCGCCCTGTGCCTGCTGCTGCTCCGGCTGCCCCCGGTG
>NZ_JBHYKH010000757.1:0-3093 GCF_042741275.1 Streptomyces sp. NPDC058964 | reverse complement strand
GGTGCGGGGCGGGGGTCCGGGGGCTCCCGCGGCGGAGCCGGCGGGCCCCCGGGCGCCCCGGCCGCTCGGCGACGACCCGGCCGAGGCCGCCCAGACCGCCGGTGATCAGGTGCACGCCGTCGGTCCCGGTCTCCTCGCCGTCGTCGGGCCGGGTGCGGACCAGACGCGGTACCAGGCGGCCGGAATCGCGCAGCGCGACGAGCCGTTCGTCGTCCGCGTGCCACAGCTGCGTCCACAGTTCCCCGATGCCGCCCGTCGGCGGCAGGTCGACCAGGGTGGTGGCCAGCTCGGGGTACTCCTGCGCCACGGCGAGCGCGAAGCCCCAGGCCAGCGCCTGCTGGGGGTGCGTCACCGCGGTGCTGTCCCCGGCGGCCTGGCTGCCGCGTACGACCACGAACAGGCGCGGCGCCCGGCCCGTGAGCCGGTCGGCGAGGGCCCGTACCAGGTGCAGGGTGCTCAGGCAGCACAGCCGGGCCGCCTCCTCGGCGGTGCCGGTGTCGCCGATCGCCGGGGCGTCGAGCGCGGAGAGCTGGACCACCCGCTCGGGCGGCCCGTCCGCGTAGGCCTCGTCCAGCAGTCGGGCCAGCTGGGCCGGATCGGCCGGGTCGAGGACGTACCGTCCGGGCCCCTCGACGCCGAACGCCTCTCCCCTGCGCGCGATCACAGGCGGTGCATGGTCGCCCAGCCGGGCGGCGAGTTCAGCGGCCACCCCGGTCTCGTCGGCGAGGATCAGCCAGCCTCCCCCGGCGGGCGGCTCCTGTGCCTCGGGGCGCGGCTGCCAGCGGGTCTCGAAGAGGGCGCCGTCCAGCGGCGAGAGCGCGGCGAGCCGGAACTCCGCCGCCTCCAGCACGAGTTGTCCGTCCTGGTCCCACAGCCTGAGGTCGAGGGACGCGGTGTCGCCGTCCACGCCGCGCAGGGCGCAGGTCACCCAGACCGGTGTGGTGCGCAGTCCGGTGTACCGCAGCCGTCCGACCCCGGCGGGGACGAACGCCCGTCCTTCGGGGGCGTTCGCGGGCAGCGCGGCCGAGTGGAAGGCGGCGTCGAGGACGGCGGGGTGCAGCAGATGACCGGCGGCGGGCCTGGCGGCGAGCCGGCCGAGCGCGGCCGTGTCGGTGCGGTGGCCCTCCTCCAGGCCCCGGAAGAAGGGGCCGTAGTCGATGCCGAGGGCGGCGAGCCCGGCGTACACGGACGGCATGTCGACCCGCTCCGCGCACCGTTCGCGCAGCGCGTCCAGGCTCTCGCCGTCGCCGCTCTCCGGCCCGGCGGCGGCGACGGTGACCCGGCCGGTGACATGGCGCTCCCACCGCCGGCCCGCGGCGGCGGAGGCGATGGTGAACTCCCGGACTCCGTCGTCGGCCGGCCGCAGCACGAGCTGCAGACGGACGGGGCGTGCCTCGTCCAGGCGCAGCGGCTGCACGAACTCGACGCCGGCCAGCCGCACTTCGGCGTCCTCCGTGACCGCGGACGCGGCTTCGATCGCCATGCCGAGGAAGGCCGCGCCGGGCAGCCATACCTCGCCCGTGACCTGGTGGTCGGTCAGATAGGCGAAGCGGGTGTCGCGCAGGTCGATCTCGCTCTGGAAGATGTCCTTGCACGGCTCGTCGCTGGCCTCGACATGGGTGCCGAGCAGCGGCGAACCGGCACTCGTGCCGCCCGCCCGGACGGGGGCGAGCCAGTGCCGTTCGCGGGCGAAGGCGTAGGTGGGCAGGTCGAGCCTGCGGCCCCGCGGGAACAGCGCCGGCCAGTCCGGCGTGTACCCGGCGGTGTACAACTCGCCCAGCCTGCCCAGCAGTACGTCCTGGCCGTCGCGCTGCCGGCGCAGCGAGCCGACGCCCACCGCGTCGATGCCGGCCTCGGCCGCCACCGCCTCGACCGACGAGGTGAGCGACGGGTGCGGGCTGAGCTCCACGAAGTAGCGGTAGCCGTCGTCCAGCAGCCGCCGGACGGTGTCCGCGAAGCGGACGGGCTGTCTGAGATTGGCGAACCAGTACTCGGCGTCGAGCCGGTCCCCCGGCACGGGTTCGGCCAGCACCGACGAGTAGAACGGCGTCGGCGTGCGCGTGCCGCGGATTCCCGAGAAGCGGTCGAGCAGCTGGTCGCGGAGCGGATCCAGCAGCGGGGTGTGCGAGGCGAACGGTGTCGACAGGACGCGGGCGGGGATCCGCCGCTCCTCCAGGGCCTGCCGCAGTTCGGCCAGCGCGTCGGCGTCGCCCGAGACGGCGGTGGCGTGGGCGCTGTTGACGGCCGCGACGAACAGCCGGTCCGCGTACGGTGCGAGCAGCTTCTCGACGTCGGGGCGCGGAAGTTCCACGGCCAGCATGCCGCCGTGCCCGACCACGGGCACGACCGCCTGGGCGCGTCCGGTCACCACGGTGACCGCCTCGTCCAGGGTCAGGGCTCCCGCGGCGTAGGCGGCGGCGATCTCGCCCAGGCTGTGTCCGACGACGGCGTCCGGTGTGACACCGAGCTCCCGCCAGGCGGCGGCCAGGGCCGCGTTGACCGCGAACAGGACCGGCTGGAGGTACTCCGTGCGGTCGAGCGGGGAGAACTCCTCGGGTGCGCGCAGCACATTGAGCACCGACCAGCCGACATGACGCTGGACGGCCTCGTCGATGCGGGCCAGTTCGTCGTGGAAGGCCTGCGATTGGGACATCAGCTCGATGCCCATGCCGGTCCACTGGCCGCCGTGTCCGGCGAACACGAAGGCCACCTTGCCGGTCTGCTCCTCGCGTGGCGGAGCCGTCGGCCTGCGCCCGGTGCCGAGTGCCTTGAGGGAGGAGAGCAGTTCGTCCCGGTCGCCCGCGACGATCGCCGTGCGCCATTCGAAGTGGCTGCGGTGGCGGGCCAGGGTGTGTGCGACGTCGGGCAGCGGGGTGCCGGCGGTGACGTACCGGGCCAGGCGCCCGGCCTGTCCGCGCAGCGCGGTCTCGCTGCGTGCGGACAGCGTGAAAAGCCGCTTCCGTGGCGGTGGTTCGGGAGTGGTCGCTGTCTCGGCGGGCGGGGCCTCCTCGACGAGAAACTGGGGGGTGGGGCGGCTGATACCGTAGGCGGGGATACCGGCGCGCCTGATCCGCTCCCCAGGTGGAGGCGCGT
>NZ_JBHYKH010000756.1:0-3113 GCF_042741275.1 Streptomyces sp. NPDC058964 | reverse complement strand
TCGGCGTGCAGGGGTGCGTAGGCGATGCGCAGCAGGGGGTCGGCGCCGCGCTCTCGCTGGCTGGCCACGACGTGCCGGACCATGTGCCGGCCGAGGTCCTCCAGCGGTGCGTCCAGCAGGGCGGCGGCGTCGGCCTCGAAGGACATGACGCGGGCGAACAGGGCGTCCTTGCTGCCGAAGTACTTGAGGATCAACGGCGGGCTGACACCTGCGCGTTCGGCGACGGCTTTGAGGGTGATGTCGGTGTGGGCGTGCCGGGCGAGGAGATGGCGGGCCGCCCTGAGGATGGCCGCCTTGGTCGTTTCCGCGTCCCGGCGCACGGAGGAGCCGGCGGGTGCGCCGGATGGAGTGCTCACGGCACTCATGCTCCCTCCATCGCCCCGTCGCGGGCGCCCCGGGCCCGGCAGCGGGCCCGCCGGGTGCCGGCGCGGTCGCTGTCGCCCGGGATGGACAGCGCCGCCGCGCCCGCGGCCAGGGCGACCACGCCCGCGACGGCGAACGCCAGCAGATAGCCGTGCAGCGTGGGCACGGGGGCTCCGCCGACGAGGCTGGTGTGGTGCACGAGCACCGCGGCCACGGCGGCGCTGGAGGTGGCCTGGCCGATGGTGCGCATCAGGACGTTGACGCCGTTGGCGGAGGCGGTCTGCCCGGCCGGGACCGCGCGCAGGATCAGGGTGGGCAGCGCGGAGTAGGCGAGCGTGGTGCCGGTCGCCACCACGGTCGCACCCAGGATGATCATCCACAGGTCGCGGCTGTCGGCGATGCGCACCGCGTAGCCGCACGCGATGACGGCGGCGCCGATCGCGAGGGTGATCCGTGGCCCGCGTGCCGCCGAGATGCGGGCGGAGACGGGCGAGAAGAGCAGCATGGTGACACCACCGGGCAGCAGGCACAGGCCGGTGGCGACGATCGACAGTCCCAGGCCGTACCCGGTGGCCTCGGGCGCCTGCACCAGCTGGGCGGTGACCAGTGAGTTGGCGTAGAAGGCGAAGCCCGTCAGCAGGGCCGCCACATGGGACAGGCCCACCCGGGGCCGGGACACCAGCCGGAGGTCGACCAGGGGCTGCGCGGTGTGCAGCTGCTGCCACCACCACAGGGCGAGGACGACGGCCGAGCCGAGGAAGAGACCCAGCACGCGGGGGCCGGCCCAGCCCCACTGGCCGCCCTGGGACACCCCGAGCAGCAGACACGTCAGCCCGACGGCCAGCAGCAGCGCGCCGAGCACGTCGAACCGGCCCGGCTCGCGCACGGGTGACTCCTTGACCGCCCAGCACACGGCGGTCGCGCCCAGCGCCCCGAGGACACTGGTCAGCCAGAACATGGTGTGCCAGTCGGCGTACTGCACGACCAGCGCGGCCAGCGGAAGGCCCAGGGCGGCCCCGATGCCGACGGTCGAACTCATCAGCGCGACCGCCGAACCCCGTCGCTCGGGCGGGAGTTCGTCCCGCAGGATGCTGATCGACAGCGGGACGACGGATGCGGCGGCGCCCTGGAGGGCGCGGGCCGCGATGAGCACGCCGATGTCGGAGGACAGGGCGCACATCACCGAGCCGACGGTCATCAGGGCCAGCGCCGCCGTCAGCACCCGCCGCTTGCCGTACATGTCGCCGGCGCGGCCGAGGACCGGGGTGAGGACCGCTCCGGAGAGCAGGGTCGCGGTGACCGTCCACGAGACCGTGCCCGCCGAGGCGCCGGTCAGCCGTGGCAGGTCCGGCAGCAGCGGGACGACCACGGTCTGCATGACGGCCATGAGGATGCCGCCCGACGCCAGCACGGGGATGGTGAACCGGTCCCGGAGCCGGGCCACCCCCACGCTCGCTCCGGGCGGGGGCGGTATCGGAGCGGGCTGGCCCATCGGCACTCCTGCGGATGTCAGAAATATGAGGTGAATATCAATTCACCTTACTGGGTGAATGGTCATTCACCAACGCCTTGCCGGCCCTGCCCGCACCCGGCCGACGACCGGGCGTGCAGGGCCCGCGCGTCGAGCACGCCGGCGAAGAACCGCACAGACGACCTTCACGCGCACACCCCGGGGAGTCACTCATGGCGAGTGGACGCCATCGCGGGGGTGGCAGTGCGCGCGGGCGCGGCCGGACTTGTGAATCACGCCAGTTTGCCGGGGTGAGCCGCACCACTCGGGCGGTCGCCGCTCGCGAAAGATCACCGGGAACACCCTCTCCCCGGCAAGGAATTCCCCCTTCCGGGGACGGCCGGAGCAACCTCACGGCAAGATCATCCTTATTGAATCCCGTATGACATGTGACCAATTGTCCGGATCACGGCCAACCGACTCCGGGTGATTTCTCCCGCTCTCGGGCGGACCGATAGGCATGCGGTGTCATCCCCCGTACGCACCAGGAGGTCCCGCATGCCGGAACTCACCCGTCGCCGCGCGCTCACCGCAACGGCCGCCATCGCCGTGGCGGCCGGTGCCGCCACGCTCGTCGCGCCCGCCGCCTCGGCCGACGATCACCACCACGGCGGTTCGCCCGAGTCGTTCGACGAGGTCTACAAGGGCCGTCGGATACAGGGCCGTCCGGCGGGCATGGGCGGTCACCACCACGAACACGGCGGCGGGTACTCCGTGTTCGTCGACGGGGTCGAGCTGCACGTGATGCAGAACGCCGACGGCACCTGGATCAGCGTCGTCAGCCACTACGACCCGGTGCCCACGCCGCGTGCCGCCGCCCGCGCCGCGGTCGACGAGCTGCAGGGCGCCAAGCTCCTCCCGTTCCCCGCCAACTGACCGCCCCCGCAAGGACATCCGGAGTACCCCGCACATGACCGTACGCAAGAACCAGGCCAGTCTGACCAGCGACGAAAAGAAGCGGTTCGTCGCCGCCGTCGTCGAGCTCAAGCGCAACGGCCGCTACGACGAGTTCGTCAGGACGCACAACGCCTTCATCATGTCCGACACCGACAACTCCGAGCGCACCGGGCACCGTTCGCCGTCGTTCCTGCCCTGGCACCGCAGATTCCTGCTCGACTTCGAGCAGGCGCTGCAGTCGGTGGACGCGTCGGTGGCGCTGCCGTACTGGGACTGGAGCACCGACCGCACGGTGCGCGCCTCGCTCTGGGGGCCCGACTTCCTCGGCGGCACGGGACGCAGC
>NZ_JBHYKH010000755.1:0-3129 GCF_042741275.1 Streptomyces sp. NPDC058964 | reverse complement strand
GTTTGTTCCAGGTTTGGTGCGATCGTTTTTGTTTATAAGACAGAGGCGGGGCGGACACCGGGGCGGGCTGGGCGCCGCGGGGGGTGGGGTCGGCGGCGAGCCCGCGCGCGGCAGACGCCGGGGCCGGGGCCGCGGTGCACCATTCCACGCTCCGGGAGCGGCCGGCCCACGCCGAACGCCTTCCCGGCCGAACGGTACGCACTCCGCAGGGCCGGGTTCAGGGGTCCAACCCACCTAGGTGATAAGCCGTTTGGGGCGAGGCCGGGGACGGTCAGTAGACGTCGCGCACATAGCGCCGGTCGGCGGCGAGCTGTTTGACGTAGGCGGCCGCGTCCTCCTCCGTCAGCCCGCCGTGCACCATGGCGACCTCCCTGAGCGCCCTGTCGACGTCCTTCGCCATGCGGGAGGCGTCACCGCAGACATAGAAGCGGGCGCCGTCCTGGAGCCAGGACCAGAGCAAGGGACCGTGTTCGCGCATCCGGTCCTGTACGTACACCTTGGCGCGCTGGTCGCGGGAGAAGGCGGTGTCGAGGCGGTCCAGGGTGCCGTCGGCGAGAAAGGCGGCCAGTTCCTCCTCGTAGTAGAAGTCGGTGGCCCGGTGCTGCTCGCCGAAGAACAGCCAGTTGGGAGCCCGGTGGCCGCGCGCCCGGCGCTCCTCCAGGAAGCCGAGGAAGGGCGCGACGCCGGTGCCGGGACCGACCATCACCATCGGTGTCGCCGGGTCGGCGGGCGGCCGGAAGTGCGGTGAACGCTGGACGTGCACGGGTACGGGCGTGCCGGTCGCGGCGTCGGCGAGGTACGGGGAGCAGACGCCCTGCCGGAGCCGGCCGTGCAGGTTCTCGTAGCGCACGACGGAGACCGTCAGGGAGACCAGGTGCGGTTCGGTCAGGGGGCTGGAGGAGATGGAGTAGAGGCGGGGCTGCAGGCGCCCCAGGGCCCCGACCCACTCACGGGCCTCCGCCCGGACGCCGAACTCGGCGACGACGTCCACCGCCTGCCGGCCCCAGGACCAGCGGGCCAGTTCGCCCTTGTTGTCCGGGCGCAGGAGCTTCTTCAACTCTCGCGGGTCGCGGGCCCGTTCGGCGACGAAGCGCAGCAGGTCCGGGGTGATCCGGGTGATGTCCAGATGGCGCAGCAGCGCCTCCCCGAAGGCGGCCTCTCCGGCGCCGCCGACCTCCACGTCCGTCTTCGCGTCGAGACCGGTCACGGTCAGCCATTCCGCCACCAGGTCCGGGGAGTTGAGCGGCCGCACGCCGAGTGCGTCGCCCGCCTCGTAGACGAGCGGCATCTCGCTGTCACCGGCGTCGAAGGTGAACCGGCGGACCTCCTTGCCGGCGCCCGGCAGGCTCAGCAGCCGGTTGCCGGTGAGGCGCGCGGTGACCGGGGCGGGGCGCCTGGCTCGGGGAACCGCCGGGGCGGGCACGGGGGCCGGGGCCGGGGTGCCCTTGAGGGCGGTGACCACCTGGTCGAGCCAGGCGTGTGCCGCGCCCTCGTAGTCCGGTTCGCAGTCCGTGCGCGGGGCCAGCCGTACCGCGCCGAGCTCGTCCATGCGGTGGTCCAGGCGACGGCCGTGGCCGCAGAAGTCGTCGTACGAGGAGTCGCCGAAGGCGAGCACCGCGTAGCGCCGTCCCTCCAGACGGCCGACGTCCGGCGCTGCGAGGGTGTCCCAGAAGCCCGTGCCGTTGTCGGGAGCGTCACCGTCGCCGAACGTGCTGGTGATGAGCAGCAGGTCGGCATCGCAGGGCAGGGCGGCGGGGTCGGTCTCGTCCATCGCGACGAGGGACGGGACATGGCCGTCGGCGGTGAGCCGCTCGGCGGTGGCGGCGGCGAACTCCTCGGCGTTGCCCGTCTGAGAGGCCCAGAGGACCACCACGCGCCGTCCGGCAACGGGCTCCGCCGGCGGGGCCGGGGCCGCGGAGCTGCGGGAATACATGCCGGCGAGCGTGCCGTTCACCCACAGGGCGTGCTCGGGGCTGAACGGCGCGTCCGATGGCAGCACGGGCACGCCCGGGGCGCCCACCGGGATGCCGGCGAGGAAACCGACCAGGTACTGGCGTTCACGCGCGGTCAGGACGGGCGGGGGCGCGGGGTCGAGGCCGAAGACGGCGGCGGCCGAAGGGTGTATCGCGGTCGGTTCGAGGGCGGCGGCAACCGTACTGACAGGCGTGGCGACCGGGATCTGCCGGGGGGCCTGCACGGTCACCGGCGAGGACACCTTGGTCAGCGACACCGCGCACACCTTCAGCTCCGGCTGGAAGGACAGCGGGTCGACGGCGTCGCTGGTCACCGCGTTGACGCTCAGGTACTCTCCGAACAGGTCGTTCCAGTGGAAGGGCGCGAAGCAGGAGCCCGGCAGCACCCGGTCGGTGACGACGGCGGGCAGTACGGCCCGGCCCCGCCGGGAGGCGACCTCCACCGAGTCCCCGTCGGTGACGCCGAGCCCGGCCGCGTCCCGCGGGTGCAGTTCGACGAAGGGGCCGGGGTCGAGCTTGTTCAGCTTGGGCACCTTCGCGGTCTTGGTGAGGGTGTGCCACTGGTGCTGGAGGCGGCCCGTGTTGAGGAGGTACGGGTAGTCGTCGTCCGGCATCTCGGCCGGCGGGATGTGCGGGCGGGCGTGGAAGACGGCGCGGCCGGTGGCGGTGGGGAAGGTGAGGGTGCCGTCCGGGCCGATGTACCGGACGGGGTTGCGGTCGGGGCCGTCGGCGGTCGGCGCGGGCCACTGGACGGGGGTGGAACGCAGCCGCTCGTAGGTGACACCCCGCAGGTCGTAGCCGGTCTTCGGGTTCCGGGCGCGCTTGATCTCCTCGAAGACCTGCTCGGCGCTGTCGTACGAGAACCCCTTCTCGTAGCCCATCGCGCGGGCGACGGCGGCGATGATCCGCCAGTCCGCCATGGCCTCGCCCGGAGGGTCGGCGGCGGGCGGGGCGAGGGTGAGGTTGCGCTCGCTGTTCACGAAGACGCCCTCGGTCTCGGTCCACATCGCGCCGGGCAGGACGACATCGGCGTACGCGTTGGTCTCGGTGTCGGGGAAGACGTCCTGGGTGACGACGAACTCGGCGGCTTCCAGGCCCTCGATGACCGTCCTGCGGTTGGCGACGGAGGCGACCGGGTTGGTACAGATGATCCAGC
>NZ_JBHYKH010000754.1:0-3142 GCF_042741275.1 Streptomyces sp. NPDC058964 | reverse complement strand
GGCGAGCGCCGTCGTCGTCATCGGCGTACCCAGCATCTCCAGCAACTGGGCACGGGAGGCGCCGATCAGCTGGGACACGGACGGCGCCGCCGCTCCGGAGCGCAGCCGCGGCAGCCAGCCGGGCTCGGGGGAGAGGGGGTGCACAAGGACCGGCGGGAGCGCGTCGTCCGCCAGCGTCAACGGGGCGCGCACGCAGAAGAAGCCCGGCACCACGGTCAGCGTGCGTCCCCGCAGCCGCAGTAACCGGGGCTGCGGATAGGGGGCCGCGAGCCGCGTGCCCTGGTGCCGCCAGCCGGGCTGCTCGGCGTAGCTGGCGAGAAGCCCCTCGGCGCCGCCGCCCAGTGCCGCTTCGGCGCGCCGGGCACGGTCCTGGGCGATGCGCGCCCGGATCGCGGCCGCGTACGGTTCCACCGCAACGGCGTAGTAGCGTCGCAAGGTGATGCCGAGCCAGCGCAGCGCCGCCGGGTCGCCGGTGGCCACCCAGCAGACACTGCGTGGCGCCGGACCGCGCAGATCCGCGGACAGCCGGGTGAGCTCGGCGACCAGTCTGCCCCGGGGCGTGGAGAGCACCCGGTCGACAGTCTCCTCCAGGTCCGTGTCGCCGCTGCCGGGGGTGAGGAAGTCCGGGAAGTACTTCGCCGGCGGGCACAATGCCATCAACGCCCGTACGTCCGACGCGAGTCCGGCACGGAGCAGAGCAACCTTGACCTCCTGCCGCCACGGGTCGTACGCCAGTGGCTCCTGCCGGTTCTGCAGCAAGTGGAGGCTGAGGACCGTCTCCCACAGCGGGTCGGGCTCGCGGGCGACCCGTAACCGGCTCAATGCCCCCTCACCGAAGTCCACTTGAAGCACCGTGCACCCCCGCTAAGGGTCGCAGCCGTCGCAATGATTTGCGGCTCACTATAGTGAACCCCCTCCTGCGGCACCGGAGAATCACCCGTCGCACCCCGCGGCCGGACACAGCAACCCACCGCCGTCCCAGACCAGAGCGTACGGGCCGGCTGCCTCCACGAGGGCTGACACCGTGTCCTGCATGGGTCACCCTCCACGTCGACGTCGTCAAGGCAGCGATCAACCAGGCCGGTTACGCCGCATGACAACCGGTGTCCACGATCACGGGGAAGGCCCCGCGGTCCGCGCACCGGCCCAGCCACGCCGGAGCCCGCGCGCCGCTGTCAGGGGGACGACGCGCGGGCGGCTCGGCGGCCGCGACTGCCCGGTCAGTCGAGCTGGTGCGGTTCCTCCTCGGGGACGCCGTAGGACAAGCCGTGGCCGGCCGGGAAGAGCGGGTCACCGGTGTCGTTCGGGATGTCCTCGCGGGATGCCTCCACCGAGCGCATGGAGGAGGGCATCTCCACCGGCAGGCGGCCCTCGGGCGACGCATCGCCGAACAGCAGCGCCAAGAGGGCCTCGTCGGTGATGCCGAACTCAGCGACGGTCGCCGCCGCGGCCGCTGTGACCTCGGGGATGACCGCGGGCCTGTCCAGGTGGACGATCACCACGGAGGACACCTCGCGCAGTTCGCCCACCAGGCCCGCGCTGCGACTGGCCGGAAGGTCCAGCCGCCCTTGGTGAAAAGCCGGACGTCGTACCGTCCCGTGGGACGTGGGAGGACGCACCTCTGAGGTGACTCGGCCGGCCCCCGGACAACTCGCCGGCTCCCCGAGCGAGCGGCCCGCGAACCACTTACCGGTTCGCCGGGCCTCGGGCCACCCCCCACTCTTGGTCCCGGCAAACCAGCGGCCGGCTTACGGGCAGCAGGTAGTATGCCCGACCAGACACGGGAAGGCGCCCCGCACGTCAGCAGCGTGAACGTCCGGTCGGAATGGCCCCCCGCAGCACCACCTCGAACTCAAGGGCTGGTCCGAAGTGGTGCTTGCGGTCCGCGGTGGTCAAGGGCGTGCGCGATGTCCTCGACCTCGTCCTGCTGAGTGGAGCTCAGGCGTTCGTCCGGTTTCACCCACGAGACCAACCGGCGCCGTCCTGACTGCCATGAGCGCAATATCGTGCGCGAAGACGACTCCGTTGGCGTCTTCCGCAGCCGCGATCGGCCCGAGGTGTGGACCGTCGATCGACTGCACAAGGGCAGCGTGTCCTACCCGACCGTCGATGGCTGCAATCAGGGTGGGTGCTTCGAGGCGGACCGCCAGCCAGCTTTGGTATGGCGTAGCACGGCGCGGTGCCTGTCAACGGCCCCCGAAGAAGCCACGGTTCTTGTGGGTGCGGGCCTGGTCGCCTTCGTCCGGGGTCGTGCAGCGAATGCCACGTCTACGCAGGCGTGGTTTTGGATTGCCGATCGCACTTGATAGGAGCCGGACCGGCACCTACTGCCCAGACGGCAACTCGGGGGTCGAATCGACAGGTGGCTGCCGGCCTCGGCCGTGGGAGAGAATCTCCGCCGCCCCGGTGGGGGCAAGGGGGAGCAGCACAACCCTGTCTGACACCGATGGTCCGCCTTGACAGCATGCATCGGCTTCCCGTGAGGTGTTCAACGCACCCGGATACCGGCGCGGAAGACCGCTTGGACGTTTCGCAGGACAGTGGGGTCGGTCGCAGGGTTGCCGCGCACAGCCAGCAAGTCGGCATCGGCGCCGACTGCGATCCGCCCCTTCCGGTCCTCGACCCCGCAGGCCCGTGCCGCGACGCTCGTGGCGGAGGCAAGCGCGTCGAGGGGGGAGAAGCCCAGATCAACAGCGTCCGACACGGCATAGGGAAGCACATCGTGCGGTTTGAACGGGCCGATGCCGGCATCCGAGCCGAGGACCACCTTGGCGCCCATCTTGTACAGGCCGCCGATGGTGCTCACGATCGTCTCGAGCTGTGACGTCATCGCCGGGTGGTCCGGGAAGGGATGGCGCGGGTCGCGTCCCAGTGTCAGGCTGACGAAACTCGGGCTGTTGGCGACGCTCGCGAGCAGTTCCGGCTCGGGCCTGCCTCCGGTGGCCGACAGGAAGCTCACATGCTCGAGCGTGTCGACGCCGGCCTCCACGGCGTCCATGATGGCCGTTACGCCGTGAGCGTGGGCGGCTACGGGGAGGCCGAGTCGATGTGCTTCTTGCACCACCACACGGAGGTCGTCGAGGCGTGACTGCGAAAAGTGCGGGGGGTGGCGCAACCGGGGGATTTTACCCCCCCCCGCCCA
>NZ_JBHYKH010000753.1:0-3173 GCF_042741275.1 Streptomyces sp. NPDC058964 | reverse complement strand
CCCGGGCACTCCCGGGCACCCGGGCCGACCGGGTACGCCCGGTACACAGGGACACGGCACGCCGGTGGGTTCCTCGCACGTCGGCCCGCGGGGGACGCGCTCGATCGTCGACCAGCCCGTCTCCTCCGCCGGACAACTCGCCCACACCGGCAGTGACCTGCCGATCGGCCTCGTGCTCCCGGTGGGCGCGGGAGCACTCCTCGCCGGCGCCGTGCTGTACCGCAAGGCGCGCCCCTCGGCGTGAGGTGACCGGCACCGGAAGAGGGAGCGGGCCCCGGCGACGCGGGGCCCGCTCCGATCATGTTCTCCGTCTCACCACGTGGCCCGCACCTGGCGGATGATCCGCCGGCGCAACCGCACCCTGCGGCTGCCGTCGCGCATCAGGCTCAGTCGGTCCAACTCCCAGTGTCCGTACTCGGCATGGTCCGTCAGCAGACGCGTCGCCTCCTTGCGGGAGACCCCGCGAGGCACGTACACGTCGACAAATTCGTATTCCGGCATCGCATCTATTGTGCGGGCTGGGGCCCGGTACGGATAGCGTCTGCACTATGTCTGATGCTGCGCAGCCCACCGCTGCCGAGGTACGCGCCGCCGCCGAGGCGGTCAAGACCGCGCTCGACCGTCACCTGGCGGCGGTCGAACGCAGGTCGGGGGAGGACGACCCGGCCGTCTACGAGGCGTTCAACGAGCTGGCCGCGGCCGCCGAAGCGTACGACGAAGTGCTCTACGACCGCTACGACGAGGTCACGCCCTTCGAGATCCCCGGGGCGGAAGGCGCGCTGCCGCCGTACGCGGGCCCCGAGGAACCGAACGCGATCAGCGTGCTGATCCGCCGTGACTACGCCGTGGCGGAACCGCAGCGACTGCTGGCCCAGGCCCAGCGTGTCGAGGCGGCGGAGTACGAGGACGGCGCGGACACGGACGCCTCCGGCACGGTGCACGGGGCGCTCGGGGTCCTGTTCGGCGAGTTCGAGCCGGACGAGATCGCCTCGCGGCACAAGGAGTTCGGGCTGGAGGAGGGCGACTCCACGCTGTGGGTGACCGCAGCGGACGATCCCGCCGACCCCGGTGAATGGCTGGAGGCACCGTTCGAGCAGGTCGACCCGCAGCGGGTGGTCTGCCGGTTCGACGTCAGCGCGGTCTTCGACGACGAGATCGAGGACGGAATCCGCGACGCGATCGGCAACCGGATCGGCGACCGGACCGACGAGGCCGAGGACGACGATCCGGAGGACGAGCTCGACCTGGACGGCGACGAAGACCTCGAGCCGCTGGACGCCGATCGCTGAGCGGAAGCCCGGCCCGGGGCACCCAACCCGGCCCGCCCCCCCCCCCCCCCCCCGCGCAGCCGCGCGCCGGGCCCGGGGCCCCCACCCCCCCCCGCCCGCGCCCGCCGGCCCGGCCCCCCCCCCCCCGCCCCGGGGGGCCGCGCCGCGCGCCGCGCCCCCCGGCCCGCCCACCCCGCGCCGGGCCGCACCCCGCCTCGCCCAGCCGCTCAGCCGGACGCCGGGACCTGGGCCCTCAGCAGCGCCGGCAGACGCGTCGTGCGCGGCTTGGCCGCAATCTCCGCGACCGCCCGCGGCAGTGCCTGCTCGACACCGTGGACCACGGACAGATGGCGGTCCGCACGGCTGAACGCCGTGTACACCCAGGGCCGGCTGAGGGCCTGCGTGGCATCGCCCGGCAGCACCACGACCACCGCGGGCCACCGGCCGCCCGCGGCCTGGTGAGCGGTGAGCGCCCACCCGTGCCGCACGGCCTGCTCCACCCGTTCCCGCGGTACGACGACGGGAACCCCCGCGCAGGACAGGTGCAGGCCGTCGGCGTCGGCCTTCACCACCTGACCCGGGAGCATGCGCCCCGGCGCCGGGGCGTAGGCGATCCGGTCGCCCGGGTCGAAACCGCCGAAGCGGCCGGGGCCCGGATTGAGCCTTTCCTTGAGCGCCGCGTTGAGCGCCCGGGTGCCCGCGGCCCCGCCGTGCCCGGGGGTGATCACCACCGTCTGCTCGGCCGGGACGCCGATGGCCCGAGGCACCGAGTCCGCGACCAGCTGGACGGTCCGGTGGACGGCCTCGCCCGCGTCCCGCACCGGCACGATGACGATCTCCTTGCCGGGCGCCGCCACCTGGTTGAGTTCACCGATGCCGATGCCGGAGACCAGTTCGCCGAGCGGACCGGGGTCGGGCACCCGCGAGGCGACCTGCGGGCACACCCGTGCCGCCAGCAGGTCCGCGAACACCCGGCCGGGCCCGGCCGACCAGAGCACGGCGGGATCGCCGGCCAGCACCAGCCGGGCAGTGTCCGGCAGCGACTCGACGAGCAGGGCCGCGGTCTCGACGTCCAGCTGCGGCGCGTCGAGCACGATCAGCAGGTCCAGGTCGAGCGCACCGTCCGCGTCCCGTCCGGGGCCCTCGGAGCCGGACAGCATCCCCGCCACGGTCGCGGATCCACGGTCCGGCCGGTCGGACGGGTCGTCCGGCTCGTCGAGTCCGGTCAGCAGGGCCGTGAAGCCGTCCCGGCCGCTGTCGGTGTGTGCCACGGCCCAGGCACGCAGCCCCGCAGCGGGTGCCGCCCCCAGCAGATGGGCCGGGTCGACCAGGGACGCGTGTCCACCGGTGTGCAGCACCAGCCCGTTCGCCGCGACCGCGCGGATCAGTTCGGCGGCCGAGCCCCGGGCACCGGCGGCCGCCCGCTCCCAGGCCTCGGCCGGACCGTCCTCCTTCGGCACGGAGTTGATCAGGCGGGCCAGGCCGTCGGCGAGGCTCTCCTCGGCGAGCGCGTACCGCTCGAGGCCGACGAGGACGCGGACCGGGCGCTCCTCGTCGCCCTCCTCCCCGTCCTCTCCGTCCTCCTGGTGTGCCTGCCGGGCGGGTGCTCCCGGCTCGTCCAGGGCGTCCTGGAAGACCAGGGCGTCGCCCTCGGCCACGGTGCTCTGCACGGCGTCGTCGGGATCCGGCACACCCCGCTGGGCCAGGGCCGCGGTGAGCGCGGGCAGTTCCAGGGCGGTGTGCCCGGCCAGGGCCGCCTGCTCCAGCAGCCAGCCGGTGACCGCCCGGCCGCGCCGCTCGTCGTCGCGGCCGCACTCCGCGCCGAGCAGCGCCCGCGCGAACCCGTCGGCCTGGTCCGGCCGTACGCCGGTGACCCGCAGCAGCTGCCAGGGGTCGTCCCGCAGC
>NZ_JBHYKH010000752.1:0-3176 GCF_042741275.1 Streptomyces sp. NPDC058964 | reverse complement strand
GTTCACGTTCCGGTGAGGGCCCGCCGCAGATAGGGCGCCGTCGCGCTCTCCCGGGTACGTGCGACCTCGCGTGGAGACCCCGCCGCGACGATCCGGCCGCCCGCGTCGCCGCCGCCCGGCCCCAGGTCGATCACCCAGTCCGCGCCCGCGACGACCGCCATGTCGTGCTCGACGACCACCACCGTGTGGCCGGCGTCCACCAGTCCGTGCAGCCGGCGCATCAGCACCTCGACGTCGGCCGGGTGGAGGCCGGTCGTCGGCTCGTCGAGGAGGTAGAGGGTGTGGCCTCGCCGGCCGCGCTGCAGCTCGCTCGCCAGCTTGATGCGCTGGGCCTCCCCGCCGGACAGCTCGGTCGCGGGCTGCCCGAGCCGCAGATAGCCGAGCCCCACGTCGAGCAGCGCGTCCAGGCTGCGGGCCACGGCCGGGGTGTCCGCGAAGAACTCCGCCGCGCCCTCCACCGTCAGGTCCAGCACCTGGGCGATGCTCCGCCCCCGGTACGTCACTTCGAGCGTCTCGGGGTTGTAGCGCGCCCCGCCACAGCCGGGGCACGGCGCGTACGTGCTCGGCAGGAACAGGAGCTCGACGGTGACGAACCCCTCGCCCTGGCAGGTCTCGCAACGCCCGCCCGCCACGTTGAAGGAGAACCGCCCCACGCCGTGACCGCGTTCGCGGGCCTGGTCGGTGGCCGCGAACACCTTCCGTACGACGTCGAACAGGCCTGTGTAGGTGGCGAGGTTGGAGCGCGGGGTGCGGCCGATCGGCTTCTGGTCGACCGAGACCAGCCGGCCGACGCCGTCCAGCTCCTCGGTGATCTCGCCGATGAGCGTGGACTTCCCGGAGCCGGACACACCGGTGACCGCGGTGAAGACACCCAGCGGGAACTCGGCCGTCAGCCCGCGCAGATTGTGCCGGGTCACCGGGCCGACCCGCAACCGGCCGCTGGGGGAACGGACTTCACGCACCGGCGCGGGGGAGCGGCCGAAGAGGAAGCGGGCCGTGGCCGACTCGGCGACCGAGGCCAGCTGGGCCACCGGGCCGCTGTACAGCACCCGCCCGCCGTGCTCGCCCGCGCGCGGGCCCACGTCCACGAGCCAGTCGGCGCCGCGCACCACATCCAGGTGGTGCTCCACCACGAACACCGAGTTGCCCGCGGCCTTCAGCCGGGCCAGCACCCCGACCAGAGCCTCGGTGTCCGCCGGGTGCAGGCCGGCCGACGGCTCGTCGAGGACGTACACCACACCGAACAGACCGGACCTCAACTGGGTGGCGAGCCGCAGGCGTTGCAGCTCGCCCGCGGAGAGGGTGGGCGCCGCGCGGTCGAGACCGAGGTAGCCGAGGCCGAGCTCGACGACCGGTGCGATCCGGGACTTGAGGTCCTCGGTGAGCACCCGCGCCGCCTCCGACGTGCCCTGGAGCACCCCGGCCAGCTCGGCCAGCGGCATGGCGGCGAGTTCCGCGATCGTACGGCCCGCGAAGGTCACCGCCAGCGCCTCCGGCCGCAGCCTGCTGCCGTGGCACGCCGGACAGGGCGCGCTGGTGAGGAAGCGCTCCGCCTTCGCCCGCAGGGTGGGGCTCTTGGAGTCCGAGAACGTCTTCATGACGTACCGGTGCGCGCTCGTGTACGTGCCCTGGTACGGCCGTTGGATGCGGTCGGCGTCGCGCACGGGGTGCACCGTGACGACCGGCTGCTCCTGCGTGAACAGGATCCACCGCCGCTGCTCGGCGGGGAGTTCGCGCCACGGCCGGTCCACGTCGTACCCGAGGGCATCGAGGACGTCGCGCAGGTTCTTGCCCTGCCAGGCACCCGGCCAGGCCGCGATCGCGCCGTCCCGGATCGACAGCGAGGGGTCGGGTACCAGCAACTCCTCGGTCGTGCGGTGCACTTGGCCGAGGCCATGGCACTCGGGGCAGGCCCCTGCCGCCGTGTTGGGGGAGAAGGCGTCCGAGTCCAGCCGCTCGGCCCCAGGCGGGTAGTCCCCGGCGCGCGAGAACAGCATGCGCAGGGAGTTGGAGAGGTTGGTGACCGTGCCGACCGACGAGCGTGAGGTCGGCGCCGAGCGGCGCTGCTGGAGCGAGACCGCGGGCGGCAGTCCGGTGATCTCCCCGACCTCGGGCGCCCCGACCTGGTGGATCAGGCGCCGGGCGTAGGGCGCCACCGACTCGAAATAGCGCCGCTGCGCCTCCGCGTAGATCGTGCCGAACGCAAGCGACGACTTCCCGGAGCCGGAGACACCGCTGAAGACGGCCAGCACGTCCCGCGGGATGTCCACGTCGACGCCCTTGAGGTTGTGCTCGCGGGCACCGCGGACACGGACGTACGGGTCGTGAGGGCTGTGCATCGGGGAACTCCGTACGGGCCGGCCGGGCGGGGACAAACCCCGCGATTCTAGCCCGGCGCCCGTCGCGCCCCGTCCGACCGGTGCCCTGGCCGGCGGCCTGGCCTGCGGTTACGGGTGCGGAGGGTAGTCCCGGTCGTGGCCTCGGAGCTCGTCCTTCATCTTCTGCTGGGCGGTGTCGACCTGGGGCTGGTACTTGCCCTGGGTCTTCTCGTCGGCGTAGTCGCCGCCCTTGTCGATGCCCTTGTCGGCCATGTCCTCGTGGCCCTTGAGCATGCCCTTGATCTTGTCCATGAAGGACATGGCAGCCCTCCTCGCTGGTAGAGGTTCATCTCCCAGCCTCACCGCCCCGGGCGCGGTTCGCATCTCGGCGGGCGCCCCTGTGCGGGGATGTCCACTATGTGCGAGTTTGGTAGGCGCGGTACGCCTGATGCCAAGGAAAGGCCCGGCTCATGACTTCTCCCGGTTTCGGTTTCGGACGCAGCCCTTTCGAAGAGTTCGACGACCTCATGAACCGCTTCTTCGGCGGGGCCGGTCCCGCCGCGCACACCCGGCGGGTGCAGACCGTGGACATCGGCAGCCTGCTCTCGGAACGGGCCCGTGAGCTGGTCGCGGAGGCACGGGAGATCGCGGCCGCCGAGGGCAGCGACGACCTCGACGCCCGGCATCTGCTGGCCGCCGCCACCCAGCACGACTCGACCCGGAGGCTGCTGACCGAAGCGGGAGCGGACCCCGACCGGATCCGGGAGCGGCTCGGTACGGGCACGCCGGGCGCCGAGAGGACCGCGCCCACCACCCTCACCCCGGCCGCCAAGCGTGCTCTGCTGGACGCCTATCAGA
>NZ_JBHYKH010000751.1:0-3193 GCF_042741275.1 Streptomyces sp. NPDC058964 | reverse complement strand
GGTCCTCGCCGACACCCAGCGCGACCGGGAACGGCTCGCCGTCTACGAGGACCGCGACCGCATCGCGCGCGACCTGCACGACCTCGTCATCCAGCGACTGTTCGCCACGGGAATGATGCTGGAGAGCGCGCAGCGCAGGGCGCTCGTGCCCGAGGTGCGTGACGGAGTGGGCGGGGCCGTCGACGAGCTCGACGTCACCATCCAGGAGATCCGCTCCGCGATCTTCGCGCTGCGGCAACCCGCCGAGGCACCCGAAGGACTGCGCACCCGCGTGCTGCGTGAGGTCGCCATGGCCGCCGTGCCGCTCGGCTTCTCGCCCTCCCACCGCTTCGTCGGCCCCGGCGGTCCATGCTCGCGCAGCGGTAACCGGCCTTCAGCAGCGACGGCATCTGGAACTCCCACATCTCCGAGCCCAGCCAGGCGCTGTTCACGAGGACGACCACCGGGCCGTCCGCCGGGCCGTGGTCGATGTAGTGCAGGCGTACACCGTCGGTGGGGCTCTCGAAGTACGGCATCTGGGACGTCCTCCTGGAATCCGGTGAGTGGTGCCTCTGCGAGGTACGTGTTTCATGATTGCTTCACCGGTGGCGGAGGTCGATTACCTCAGGGGTCATGGGCCGTGGCGCGGGCGTGCTCGCGCACCTGCGCGGCCCCGGGGCCGTACGTCGCTCGCGCCCCTCAGTCGGCGGGCTCGTCCGGCACGGGACGCTCCGGGTGCACCGCCCCCGAGCGCGGTGCACCCCGCCGCCCCGTGCCCGCCTCGTCGGTGTCGGGGACGTCGTGCCCCGGGCGGGCGCGGGCGGACTCCGTCTCGGCGGTCTCCCACGGGTCGTCCCCGGGGCCGGCCTGCTGGTCCTGCATGTCGCGCGGAACGGGTGCCCTGCTCCCGGCGGGCCCACGGTTGCGGTGGTCGGCCACGGCGTGACTCCCCTCGCGTCGGTTGGGGCGGTTCGCGAGTACCTCGCGGACGGGGCGCGAAACGCGTGGCCCGGCCGTCGAGGCCGTCCGGAACCCGGCCGGGGACAACACACCTTGGGCCCTGTCGTCGAATCCCCGCCACGCCGGGGCCGCGCCGGGGCGGACGACGGGGATGTGACGACAGGACCTCTAGCGCGGCGCCCGTTCCTGAAGGGCCGCCCGCCAGGCCGGGAGGCGGTCCTCGGCCGTCGGCCGCGCACGCTGCCCGCCGCGGGCGAAGAAGTCGGCGAGCGGCAGGATCGCGGCGCCGACGGTGACCGCGTCGGGTCCGAGCCTGCCCAGGTCGATGCGCACCTTCTCGGCCGGGTGGCGCAGCGCGTACGTGGTCGCGTGCCGGCGTACGGCGGGCAGGAACCGCGCGCCGAGCTGGAGTCCGGCCCAGCCGCCGATCAGGATCCGCTCGGGCTGGAAGAGGTTGATCAGGTCGGACAGACCGGCGCCGAGGTACTCGGCGGTCTCCTCGAGCACGGCGAGCGCGACCGGGTCCTCGGCGGCGCCCTCGGAGGGATACGCGGCGGCCAGCATCGCGGTGAGCGCGGTCTCCTCGTCGGTGCCCTCCGGCGGACGCCCGCCCTCCTCCCGCCAGCGGGCGAGCAGGGACTCGGCCCCCGCGTAGGCCTCGAGGCAGCCGAGCGCGCCGCCCCGGCAGCGCCGCCCCCCGACCCCGACCCCGCAAATCCCCCCCACCCCTACCGTCAGATGCCCCCACTCGACGGCCCGCCCGTGCTCCACCTCGGGGGTGACGAGGCAGGCGCCGACGCCGGAGCCGAAGAGCACCACGACCGCGTTGCGGGCGCCGCGCCCCGCGCCGAACCACATCTCCGCCTGCCCGAGCGTCTTCGCACCGTTGTCGATGAAGTACGGTACGGAATCGGGAAGTTGGGAGCCGGAGCGGAGCAGCTCCTCCAGCGGCACGGCGTCCCAGCCGATCGTCTGCCCGTGCACGACGGCACCTCGGTCCGCGGTGTGCTCGATGATTCCGGGGACGCCCACACCTACGCCGAGGAGCTGCCCGGGGTCGATCCCTGCGGCCTCGAGGACCTCGGCGACGCCGTCACGGATGTGGCCGACGATGACGTCGACGTCGTACCGCTGCTGCGCCAACGGCCTTTCGGCGCGGGCGAGTTCGGTGAGGGTCAGGTCGAACAGCTCGACCCGGACCCGGGTCTCGCCCACGTCGACGCCGATCATGTGTCCGCTGCCCGGGGCGACGCGCAGCAGGGTGCGGGGGCGGCCGCCGTCGGAGTCGACGCTGCCGGCCTCCTCGACCAGTCCGTCGGCGATCAGATCCGCGACGACGTTGCTGACCGAGCCGGAGCTCAGCCCGGTCGCCGGGCCGAGCTCGAACCGGCTGAGCGGCCCGTCGAAGTACAGCCGTTGCAGCACCGCCGTGCGGTTCCCCCGTCTGAGGTCGCGTACCGTGCGCCCGTTCCGCCCCGCCATGTGGCTCCCTTCGAACCCTGCCCGACCTGCAACATACCCCCGTGGGTGAGCTTGGCGCGACTTTCCTCCAACCCTTAGTTCACGCTATGAGCTAAGACGGCCGGGCGAGGCTGCCGAACTCGTCCGGCGCGGCGACCGGTTCGGGGCCACCTGCTCCCGCGCCCAGCGCCCGCGCTCCTCCCCCACGGCCCGCGGAACGGCCTCGGTGAGACCCCGGATCGTCCGCCCGCCGTCGAACGGTTGGCCGGCCCGCGACATGGCGCAGGGCCGCCGCCGCACGCGCCGGGACGACGTCGTACCGGAAATCCACTGGCTCCCCCACTCCTTGGCTACCTAGGCTAGGCAGAAACCTAGTGCTCCTAGTTTCATGCCTCCCCGGAAGGACCTCCCCATGAGATCACTCACCGAGCGGGACATCCGCAGCTCATTCGTCAACTGCTCCAAGGGAGAGGCCGGACGGCTGTCGGTACCCCGCGACCTCGCCGAACGCCCGTGGGACGACCTGGACTTCCTCGGCTGGCGGGATCCCGGCGCGCCCGGCCGCTGCTGTCTGGTCACCGAGCGGGCGGGCCGGCCCGTGGGCGTCGCGCTGCGCTTCCCGCCCGCACGGCGGAGCCTGCTGCACCGCAGCATGTGCTCGGTGTGCCTGACGACGCACCCCGGGGGCGGCGTCTCGCTGATGACGGCCCGGAAGGCGGGCGCGGCGGGCCGCGAGGGCAATTCGGTCGGCCTGTACATGTGCGCGGACCTCGCCTGCTCGCTGTACGTGCGC
>NZ_JBHYKH010000750.1:0-3220 GCF_042741275.1 Streptomyces sp. NPDC058964 | reverse complement strand
CAAGGCGGCCGGCAACATGGTCGACCTCGACTCCAACCCGACCAAGCTCATCGAGATCGTCGAGATCGGCAAGCAACTCCTCATCACCCGGGGCGCGCTGACCACGTTCTCCATCGCCAACGACGTCGCGAAGTACTTCGCGATCATCCCGGCGCTGTTCGCGGCGGTCTACCCGGGCCTGGACAAGCTCAACATCATGGGCCTGTCCTCGCCGGACTCCGCGATCCTGTCCGCCGTCATCTTCAATGCGCTCATCATCATCGCGCTCGTGCCGCTGTCCCTGAAGGGCGTGCAGTACAGGCCGGTGAGCGCGGACCGGATGCTCCGCCGCAACCTCACGATCTACGGCATCGGCGGACTGGTCGCCCCCTTCATCGGTATCAAGATCATCGACATGATCATCTCCCTCATCCCCGGGATCGGCTGACCGCCATGAACAACTCCGTAAGCAACACCGCCCGGTTGCTCTGGGCGGGCCTGCGAGCCCTCCTCGTGCTGACCCTGGTGACGGGCGTCGTCTACCCGCTGGCCGTCACCGGCATCGCCCAGGGGCTGTTCGACGACAAGGCGAACGGCTCCGAGATCAAGGCGGACGGCAAGGTCGTCGGCTCCTCGCTCATCGGCCAGGCCTACAACCTGCCGCTGAAGAAGGGCCAGGAGACCCCGGAACCGGACCTCAAGTGGTTCCAGGGCCGCCCGGCCAACGGCCTCGGCGCCAACACCGTCAACACCCAGTACAAGCTGATCCTGTCCGGTGCCACCAACCTCTCGGCAGACAACAAGGACCTGATCAAACAGGTCGAGGACGCCAAGGCCGCGGTCGTCAAGGACAACTCGGTGCCCGGCTACACGGTCAAACCGTCCCAGGTCCCCGCCGACGCCGTCACCTCCTCCGGTTCCGGCCTGGACCCGGCCATCTCCCCGGCCTACGCCGAACTCCAGGTCCACCGGATCGCCGTGAAGAACGGCCTGTCCGTCTCCGCGGTGGAGAACCTGGTGAAGGACCACACAGAGGGCCGCACCCTGGGCTTCATGGGCGAACCTCGAGTGAACGTCCTCGAACTCAACATTGCGCTCAAGGCCCTTGTGGCGAAGCACTGATGGGATTACGCGACACGCGCGGGAGTTGGCGGCCGGGAGACAGCCTGGTTCCGTCAACTCCCGCAGTCGTGAGCTCGGTTGCCTCGTGTCCGACGCCCCCGGCCCGACGTACGACATGAAAGGCGCACACCCATGACCCGGGTGCTCGTGGTGGAGGACGACCCGCAGCTCGTACGGGCCCTCGTGATCAACCTGCAGGCCCGCCAGTACGGCGTCGACGCGGCCCCCGACGGTGCCACCGCGCTCCGCCTGGCGGCAGCGCGCCAGCCGGACGTGGTGATGCTGGACCTCGGGCTCCCCGACATGGACGGCGTCGACGTCATCCGGGCCCTGCGCGGCTGGTCCCGCGTACCGATCATGGTCCTGTCGGCCCGGCAGTCCTCCGACGAGAAGGTCGCTGCCCTCGATGCCGGTGCCGACGACTACATCACCAAGCCCTTCAGCATGGACGAGCTGCTCGCCCGGCTGCGGGCCGCCGTGCGCCGGACCGAGGACGTGCCCCTGGCCCCCGAGACGAAACTCGTGAAGACAGAGGACTTCACCATCGACCTGCTCGCGAAGAAAGTCGTACGGGACGGGCGGGACGTCCGCCTCACCCCAACCGAATGGCACCTGCTGGAGATCCTGGTCACCAACCCCGGCCGCCTGATCACCCAGAAGCACCTGCTGCAGGAGGTGTGGGGGGTCTCGCAGAGCAACAAGACCAACTACCTGCGCGTCTACATGGCTCAACTACGGCGCAAACTGGAAACAGATCCCTCCCATCCCCGCTATCTCATCACCGAGCCCGGCATGGGCTACCGCTTCGAGGGATGACATGACACGCGGCAAGCTCCGGATCCACCTCGGCGCGGCACCCGGCGTCGGCAAGACCTACGCCATGCTCTCCGAGGCCCACCGCCGGGTGGAGCGGGGCACCGACTGTGTCGTGGCCTTCGTCGAGCACCACAGCCGGCCGCGCACCGAGGTGATGCTGCACGGCCTGGAGCAGGTGCCACGCAGGGAGATCGAGTACCGGGACAGCACCTTCACCGAGATGGACGTCGATGCGGTCCTCGCCCGTCGCCCCCAGGTGGCTCTCGTCGACGAACTGGCCCATACCAACGTCCCCGGCTCCCGGAACACCAAGCGCTGGCAGGACGTCGAGGAACTGCTCGCGGCCGGCATCGACGTGATCTCCACCGTCAACATCCAGCACCTCGAATCGCTGGGGGACGTCGTGGAGTCGATCACGAGCGTACGGCAACGCGAAACCGTCCCCGATGAGGTCGTACGACGCGCCGACCAGATCGAGCTGGTCGACATGTCCCCGCAGGCCCTGCGCCGCCGCATGGCGCACGGCAACATCTACAAGCCGGACAAGGTCGACGCAGCGCTCTCCAACTACTTCCGCCCCGGCAACCTCACCGCCCTGCGCGAGCTGGCGCTGCTGTGGGTGGCCGACCGGGTCGACGCGTACCTGACCGAGTACCGCAGCGAGCACCGCGTCTCCACCATCTGGGGCTCCCGCGAGCGGATCGTGGTCGGCCTGACCGGCGGCCCCGAGGGCCGCACGCTGATCCGCCGAGCCACACGCCTGGCGGAGAAGGGCGCCGGCGGCGAGGTGCTCGCCGTCTACATCTCCCGCAGCGACGGCCTGACCGCCGCCTCCCCGAAGGAACTGGCCGTCCAGCGCACCCTGGTCGAGGACCTCGGTGGCACCTTCCACCAAGTCGTCGGCGACGACATATCCGCCGCCCTGCTCGACTTCGCCCGCGGCGTCAACGCCACCCAGATCGTCCTCGGCGTCTCCCGCCGCAAGGGCTGGCAGTACGTCTTCGGACCCGGCGTCGGCGCCACCGTCGCCCGGGAATCTGGACCCGACCTCGACGTCCACCTCATCACCCACGACGAGGTGGGCAAGGGCCGCGGTCTGCCGGTCGCCGCCCGAGGCGCGCGGCTCGGCCGGGCCAGGCTCATCTGGGGCTGGCTGGTCGGCATCGGTGGACCGCTGCTGCTGACCTGGCTTCTGAGCAGCTTCGTCCCCGAGGTGGGGCTCGCCAACGACATGCTGCTGTTCCTGACCATGACGGTGGCGGCGGCCCTGCTGGGCGAAACCACCCTGGAGGCGCTCCTGGAC
>NZ_JBHYKH010000749.1:0-3230 GCF_042741275.1 Streptomyces sp. NPDC058964 | reverse complement strand
GCTCGCCGCGCGGGCCGCGGCCGCGGGCGAGTGCTGGGGGGCCTTGTGCGCGGCCTCGGTCTCGGCGGCGGCCTTCTGCGCGGCTGCCTTGGCGAGTTTCGCCGCGGTCACCGCGCGGGCGGAGGCGTCCTTGGCGGCCCGGGTCTGCTGCCCGGCCAGCTTGCCCGCCTTCGTCGCCTGGTCGGCGAGCTGTGCGATCGTGGCGTGCTCCTGGTCGTGGGCGCGGGCCACATACTGGCCGACCTGCAGGAACTCGTGGATGTCGGCGGGGGTGCCGTTGATCGCTATGCGGCCGGCCGACTGGACGTTCGAGCCGCCGGCCGCGATGATCTGCGCGACCTCGACCCGCTCGTCCTGTTCCCGGTCGTCGTACTGGTCATTGGCGAGGAACTTCTTGATCTGATCGGCGGTGCCGTTGAGTGCGGCGCGTCCCGCCTTCTGTACCTCTGGGCCGCCCGCGTCAACGATCTGCGCGACGCGAACTCTCTGGTCCTGCTCCAGTGGTTCCTTCCAGCCGTCCTTCAAGAACGCCTTCAGGTCGTCCGGCGTCCCGTCGAGCGCCTTGCGGGCGGCGTCCTGAAGGCTGAGGCCGCCGATGCCGGCGAACTGGGCCACGGCCACCCGTTCGTCCTGGACTGCAATGTCGGAAGCCTGGGACAGGAAGTTCGTCACGTCGTCGTCACTGCCGACGAGAGCGACCTCGGCAGCGGCTCGCAGGCCGGGTCCGCCGGTCTCCCACAGGCGTACGACCTTGGCGCGGTCGGTGTCCGGGAGCGCACCGGAGATACCGGTCCCGGGCGGGTGGGTTCCGTCGGCTCTGGCCGGTGCGGGCGCGGGGCCCAGCAGGCCCAGTACGAGCGCGCCGGGCAGCAGACCCAGACACAGCACGCGAATCGCGTGCTGCGCCCCTGCCGCCACGCGCCGTGGGCCTCGTGGATGTGTCACTGCGGACTCGATTCGTTCCATGGGTTGGGGGGTTGTGTACCACTGCCCGTATCGCTGGGGCCGTTGGTCGTCGGCTCCTGGGCAGCGCGATGCCCGGGGTGGCTCGTCGATCGATGGGAGCCACCCCTGACAAGGCCGTGCGGGGCTGGGTCAGCCAGCGGATGCGAGTTGGACTTCGCCGTGGTGGCCGCCGGCATCGAGCCGGGCGGCTGCAGCTGAGACCGCGTCAGGTGCGGTGGAGCCGGTTATGGCACCGGCGGTGGTGGCGGTCAGGGCCGCGACGGCCAATGACGTGGCGGCACCGAGGCCGCCGGTCCACGCGGTGCGCGGACGAAAACCAGGCATGAACGTTCCTTGCTGTGGCGCGAGTTCGGTCAGGGAGCGCAGACCGGGCCGGTCAGCCGGTGACCCGCAACTCCAGCAGGTCGGTCGGCGCGCCACCCGCGGCGCCCTCGCCCACGCTCCGGTGCCCGTTCTTGTCCACGGTCACGGACTTCACCGGCGTGGCGGGGGTCGGCCTGTGGTCTCCGATCCGCGCTGATCGGGTGGCCGGCGCTCTCCAGGGCGAAGACGCGCGGGAGTTCGAGGGTGAGGCAGCCGCCTTTCGTGCCGGCCTTGAAACAGCAGTCTCCCTGGGGGCTGCCGGTCTGGCCCTGCATCGTGAGGACCTTGATCTGTTGGGCCGAGTCGTCACACCTGGCGGAGGTGATGTGCCCGTCGCCCTTGATCAGCTTGATGCCCTGATCCCGCCGGATCTGATCCGCGTTCGGATACGCGAAGTCCTCCGCGGTGGACGGCGGTGTGGCCCCCCTGGGCCCCCCGGTCGGCTGCGGGTCGGCGGAGGCAAGCATCGGCGTACCCGTCGGCGCCAGGATGCGGCAGCCCCCGCGACGGGGAACATCCTGCGTGCACGAGGAGTCACCCGAATTCCTCTCCAGGCAGGAGTGACGGCATGACGGAATAACATCTGTAGCCCCCAGCACACACAGACGTAAAGCAAAAATAAGTGGTCGAACGAAACCCTAAAGGGCATCAGATCCGGGAACAACGTGACCATCGCCATAGGCAATGCGCGGAACCCGTGGAGTCATTTCGCCGTGGTATGTGACCATGCGGTCCGTCCCACGAGCTGCACCACAGGCCGTCATCATAGTTTTACGCTGCACAAATCTATTGAGGTCTTACCGAATTCCCGTGGGACGGAGGGAACGAATGGCTCTCGCCGTCGTCCGCCTCCCACTCGGCAGGCGCTGCCCCTGAATCCAGCGGGCCGGCCACGCCTTCCCCGGCCGGGTGCACGTACAGGACGGCGCCAGGCCGGTCGAGTTGCTTCGCACACGAAGACGCACCCGGCCGTTCGCGCTCACACGCCCCTGGTTCGTGCCGTCCTCGGCGATGTACGACTGCTGCGCGTCCTTGGCCGGCGCGAAGTCCGCCGAAGTCACCACGATCACGACAGGGGCGGCGGCGGCAGCGGCCGCGACGGCACGACGGCACGACGAATGAACGGCACAGATCCCCCCGGGATTGTTGAGCCATCGACTTGACAACTCGTCTCCCAGGCAAGTCCAACTGCCCCTGAAAAGACACGTGTTGCTGGAATGGGGTGGACGCGTCGACGCGGGGTGGAGCAGCTCGCTTGACCACTGCCGGGGCACCGGCCCCCACGGCTTGCGCCGAGGGGGCCGCAGACATATAGGGCACGAGTCCACGCGGTCCCGTGGAGAGGGGCCGCGAGTTCTCGTTGCCAGGCCGCGTCCGCGTGGTCGTCGCTCCGGGCGATGCCGCTGACCAAGCCGGCCGGCAAAGCCGTCGATCAGGCTTCCTCGCCCGGGGTCGGGTCGTCTTCGGACCGTCCGGCCCGCTCGATGATCCGCGCGCGATTCGCCTCCCAGGCGGCCTCCTCCTCGGCGTCGAGGAAAGGCGTGCGCCGCCAGCGGTCGTGGTCGAAATCGTCGTGAAGTCCTTTCCAGCCGCTCGCCAGGTCCGCCAGGCGGTTCCACTCACGCCGGACGCCACGGCGGTGAACCAACGATTCCGGGTTCTTGGCGCGCAGGTTCAGTTCGATCTCGAGAAACATTCTGATATCGGTCACGAGGCACGCAAGGCCGTAGGCCGTAGCCCACTTGTCCTGATTTCCTTCGGCCTCCTCAACGTGGGGCTCCAGTCGAGCATTGATGAATTGCTCGATGGCCATTCCGTCGGCGAGTGTGATTTCGTCGGCGTATCGCACGGTGCGGTCCTCGGTCGGGTCTGCGTTCATCGCACTCCCCCAGGCGGGGGGC
>NZ_JBHYKH010000748.1:0-3237 GCF_042741275.1 Streptomyces sp. NPDC058964 | reverse complement strand
TGCGCCAGCACATGGCCGACGCCCGCACCCGCCACCACGCCTGGATCCGCGAACACGGCGTCGACCTGCCCGAAGTCGCCGACTGGACCTGGAACCCCTGAGCGTCCCTCACCCCGGAAGGAAGCCACGACCATGACCGTACGTGTTGGCATCAACGGCTTCGGCCGCATCGGCCGATCGTATCTGCGCGCCGCCCTCGACCGGGCCGAAGAAGGCATCCAGGACGTCGAGGTCGTCGCCATCAACGACATCGCGTCGCCCGCCACACTGGCCCATCTGCTCGAGTACGACTCGACCTTCGGGCACATCGGACGTGATGTCCGGCACGACGACAACTCCATCACGGTCGACGGCCGACGCATCGCCGTCTCCGCCGAGCGCGACCCGGCGGGCCTGCACTGGTCGGACTACGGCGCCGGAATCGTCATCGAATCCACCGGCCGCTTCCGCGACCGCGACGCCGCGGCCCTGCACCTGAAGGGCGGAGCGCACACCGTGCTGCTCTCGGCGCCCGGGAAGGGCGTGGACGCCACCATCGTGATGGGCGTCAACGACCGGGATTACGACCGGCACCGCGACCGGATCGTCTCCGCCGCCTCCTGCACCACCAACTGCGTCGCCCCGATGGTGAAGGTGCTCGACGACGCCTTCGGTGTGGAACGCGGCGTGATGACCACCATCCACGGCTACACCAACGACCAGTCCCTGCTCGACGGTCCGCACAAGGATCTGCGCCGGGCCCGCTCGGCGGCCCTGAGCATCATTCCCACCAGCACCGGAGCCGCCCGCGCCGTGGGCCTGGTGATGCCGGAACTGGCCGGCGCACTGGACGGCATCGCCGTCCGGGTGCCCGTGGAGGACGGATCGCTCACCGACCTCGCCGTCGTTCTCACCCGGTCGGCGACCGAGGAAGAGATCAACGACGCCTTCGAGGCGGCCGCGGCGGGCCCGCTCCACGGCATCCTGCGCGTCTCGAAGGCCCCGATCGTGTCCCGGGACATCATCGGCGACCCGGCCTCCTGCGTCTTCGACCCCGCCCTCACCCAGGCCAACGGCACGCTGGCCAAGGTCTTCGGCTGGTACGACAACGAGTGGGGCTACACCAACCGTCTCCTGGACCTCACGGCCCTGGTCGCGGACGACTGACGCGCCAGTAAGGGGGCACCGCGCTCCCGTGCACCGCGCTCCCGTGCACCGCGCTCCCGTGCGCCGTGCGCCGTGGACCGTGGACCGGGACGATCGGCGGCGCGCGGGGCTTACCGGCCCTCCCTCCACCCCCGGACAGCCCCTGGGAGCACCCTCCGGTCCGCCGGACGATCGAAGTGTCGAAGAAGAAGGTCGAAGAAGAAGGAAGAAGAAGGAGGAGGAGACCTGCGATGACGGACGAGCTGCTCCATCGGCCTTCGGTCCACGCCCTGCTCGCGGACGGCACCACGGTGTGCATCCGTCCGGTAGTGGCGGGTGACCACGATCAGCTGCAGGGCCTCTACGAGGAGATGTCGCCGGAGAACCTCCGCCTGCGGTTCTTCGGGGCGAGCCGTCGGTCCGCCGCCATGGCCGCCGACCGTGCCTGCGCCCCGGCGCACCCCGGCTACCAGGCTCTGCTGGCCGAGGCGCACGGACAGGTCATCGGTCTCGCCGAGTACGACACCGGCGGAGCGAAGGACGACGCGGAGATCTCCATCGCCGTCGCCGACGGACTGCACCACCGGGGCGTGGGCACCCTGCTCGTCGAGCATCTCGTCTCGGCGGCGCGGGCCGAAGGCATCACCACCTTCACCGCCGACGCGCTCGGCGAGAACCGAGAGGTACTGCGACTCTTCGCCGACCTGGGCCTGCGCACCACCCGCCGTTTCGAAGGGCCGGAAGTGCGCTGCACCATCGGGCTCGAGGCGGACGACACCTACCTGTCGGCCGTCGAGGCCCGTGGCCGGGCCGCCGACGTGGCCAGCCTCCAGCCGCTGCTGCGGCCCGACGCCGTCGCCGTCGTCGGGGCCGGACGCACGCCCGGGTCGGTGGGGCGCGCCGTACTTCACCACCTGCGCACGGGCGGCTTCACCCGCCGGCTGTTCGCCGTGAACCCCAGGGTGACGTCGGTTCTCGGTGTGCCGTCCTATCCGTCCGTCAGCGCCCTGCCGAAGACCCCCGACCTCGTGGTCGTGGCCCTACCGGCCGCCGCGGTCCCGGCCGTCGCCGAGGAATGCGGCAGGGCCGGCGTGCGCGCGCTCGTCGTCGTAACCGCCGGGCTCGACCCCTCCCAGGCTCGGGCGCTGCTCGGTAGCTGCCGCACCTACGGCATGCGTCTCGTCGGCCCCAACTGCCTCGGTGTCTCGAACATGGACCCGGAGTTGCGCCTCGACGCGACGTTCGCCGCCGACCACCCCCGCCCCGGGACGGCCGGTGTCGCCGTGCAGTCCGGCGGGGTCGGTATCGCACTGCTCGACGGACTGTCCCGGCTGGGCATCGGGGTATCGTCCTTCGTGTCCCTGGGCGACAAGTACGACGTCAGCGGCAACGACATGCTCCAGTGGTGGGAGACCGACAGCCGTACCGACCTCGCGCTGCTGCACCTGGAATCCTTCGGCAACCCGCGGGCCTTCTCCCGTACCGCCCGGCGCGTGACGCGCCGCATCCCGGTGCTGACCGTCGACGCCGGCCGCACGGACGCGGGCCGTAAGGCGGCCGCCTCGCACTCCGCGGCCGCCGCCACTCGCACCATGACCCGCCGGGCCCTGTTCACCCAGGCCGGCATCACCGCGACCCGATCGATCGGCGAACTCCTGGAAGCCGCCGCCCTGTTGCACTCACAGCCACTGCCGGAAGGGTCCCGCGTCGCGATCGTGACCAACGCGGGCGGCGTGGGCGTCCTGACGGCCGACGCCTGCGTGGAGGCGGGCCTGGCCCTCCCACCCTTCACACCGACGACGGTCGACGAACTGCTCGGCGTGCTGCCGGACGGCGCCGCCGTCGGAAACCCGGTCGACGCCACCGCCGCGGTGTCCGAGGAACAGCTCAAGGAGTGTGTGGACCGCCTCGCCCGGTGCCCGGGTGTCGATGCCGTCATCGTGGCTCTCGTGCCCACGGCGGTCGCCGCGGCCACCGGAGACGACCTGACACGTGCGCTCACCGCGGCGCCCGCACGGCGGGACCGGCCAGTGATCGCCGTACGTCTGGAGCAGGACCTGCCGGTACGGCTGCTGCCCGCCGCCGGCGGCGCGACGATCCCCTCGTACCTGG
>NZ_JBHYKH010000747.1:0-3237 GCF_042741275.1 Streptomyces sp. NPDC058964 | reverse complement strand
CCCGGGGGGGGCCCGGCGGCGTCGCCCCGCACACCCCCCGCGCCCGGGGGGGGGCGGGCCCCCCGGGCGACGACCCCGAGGTGCTGGTGGCGTACGCCATGAACGGCGCCCCGCTGCCGCCGCAGCACGGCCACCCCCTCCGGCTGGTGGTGCCCGGCTGGTACGGCATGGCGCACGTGAAGTGGCTGCGGGGCGTCACGGTGAGTGCCCGGCAGTTCACGGGATTCCAGCAGGCCGTGGCCTACCGGCTCCGGCAGCGCAGCGACGACGAGGGCGAGCCCGTCACCCGTATCGCGCCGCGTGCCCTGCTGGTGCCGCCCGGCTTCCCGGACTTCATGTCCCGGACCCGGGTGGTCGGGCCGGGGCCGGTGCCGCTGGAGGGGCGGGCCTGGTCCGGCCGGGCCCCGGTGACGGAGGTCGAGGTCACCACCGACGGGGGAGCGAGCTGGCACCCGGCCGCTCTCGACCCGGCGGACGGACACCGGTGGGCCTGGCGCCGCTGGCGCCTGACCTGGACCGCCACCCCGGGCGACCACCTGCTGGCCGTCCGTGCCACCGACGCCGAGGGCCACGCCCAGCCGCCGGACCAGAACTGGAACCGGGGCGGCTTCGCCAACAACACGATCCAGCGCGTACGGGTCGTGTGCGTGCCGTAGGACCACGTGAGGTGAGTCGGGCACCGGGCGGGACCTGCGCCGTGTCCGCTCGGGGATCCTCCGCGGCGCACAGCCGGCATGCCGAGCGGCACCTCGCGCCCGGGCCCGGGCGGGCCCGCGCCGGTTCCTCGGTTCCGGGGGGACGCATGCCGTCTTCGGCCGGTCCCGCAGGCCCCGGGCCGGTTCCGCGCTCCAAGGGCGGTCCGCGCATCTGCGGGTTCGGCCCGGGACGCGGGCAGGGGCCCGCAGTCACACGCGTCCCACAGACCGGGACCGTCCCGCATCCTGAGGGCGCCACATCCCCGTATCGCTCCCCGCCGCGCCATCACCGCTGCCCGCCCCACCTGCTTCGCGGCGCGCGGCGCTGCCCCGTGCCCAGACACGTCAAGCGCCCGGTCCGCGGCTCCGGGGAGCCGTGGGCCGGGCGTCGTGCCGCGTCGCCGGTCCGGGCTGCCGAACCGGTCTGGTCCCCCGTCTGCGAGATGACCCCGGACAGCCTCAGGGCAGCAGCTTCTCGATGGCGGCCGCGCCCTCGGTCTCCAGCTTGCGCCGTGCCCATTCGAGATTGGCCGGCGTGATGTCCCGGCCGGTTGCCATGACCAGATCCTCCGGCGCCACACCGGTGCCGGGGCAGGTGTGGAGCAGGGCGTCCGGGGTCGTGCGGTCGTCGGCGGACCGGGACGCTTCGGGTTGTGACGTCGACATGATGCCTCCTCCTCGGGTCCGGCCACCGCACCGCCGCAGGTGCCGCGATACCGGGCCCACTCTCACCATTCACCGCCGGGGCCCGCCCTGCATCCGGAGGAGCCGCCGGCCCCCTTCGCTCCTAAGCTTGTAGCAGCCCGCACGCCCCTATCCGGGAGGCTGCCGCGATGACCGAGACGCCGCCGTACCAGGACGTACCCGGAAACCCCCGCTACCTGCCGATCGCCCAGCACGGACTGATCGGCGACCTGCGCACGGTGGCCCTGGTGGGCAGCAACGGCACGATCGACTGGTACTGCTGCCCGTCCTTCGACTCCCCGAGCGTCTTCGCGGCGATCCTGGACGCCGAGCGCGGTGGCTGCTTCGAGCTCTCCGCCTCCGTACCGGCCCGGACCAAGCAGTTCTACTTCCCCGACACCAACGTGCTGATCACCCGGTTCTTCACCGAGGAGGGCGTCGGCGAGGTCCAGGACTTCATGCCCGTCACCGGAGAGACCGCGGAGGCCGACCGGCACCGCCTGATCCGCCGCGTCCTGTGCGTCCGCGGCACCGTCCCCTTCCGCGTCCGGGTGGCCCCGCGCTTCGACTACGGCGCCGCCGAGCACACGCTGGACATGCTCGGCGACACGGCCGTCTTCGAATCCCCGGACATGACCCTGGCACTCACCTCCACCGTGACCCTGGAGAGCGACGGGGTGGACGTGCGCGCCGACTTCAAGCTCGCCGAGGGCGAGGCCGCGGTCTTCGCGCTCGACCGGGTCGGCGACGCGATAGCTCCCCGCGGCTGCGCCCGTGCCGAGGCCGAGCGCCAGTTCGAAGCCACGGTCCGATACTGGCGGGGATGGCTGCACCAGTCCCGCTACCGGGGCCGCTGGCGGGAGATGGTGCACCGCTCCGCCCTGACCCTGAAGCTCCTCACCTACGCGCCGACCGGCGCCATCGTGGCCGCGCCGACCACCAGCCTGCCCGAGCAGCTCGGCGGCGAGCGCAACTGGGACTACCGCTACGTGTGGATCAGGGACGCCGCGTTCTGCGTCTACGCGCTGCTGCGGCTGGGCTTCAGCGGCGAGGCGAGGGCGTTCATGAACTTCCTCACCACCCACATCAGTCCGGGCGACGGCTCGGCCTCCGGCCCACTGCAGATCATGTACGGCATCGACGGCCGCAACGACCTGCCCGAACGCGAGCTCGGCCACCTCGAGGGACACCTGGGTTCCGCCCCCGTCCGGGTCGGCAACGCCGCCGCCGACCAGCTCCAGCTCGACATCTACGGCGCCCTCATCGACTCGATCTACCTCTACGACAAGTGGGCCGAGCCCATCTCCAGCGACCAGTGGGACGACGTCTGCCGGCTGGTCGACTGGGTCTGCGACCACTGGGACCAGCCCGACGAGGGCGTGTGGGAGACCCGCGGCGGCCGCAAGGACTTCCTGTACTCGCGCCTGATGTGCTGGGTGGCGATCGAGCGGGCCATCCGCCTCGCGAACCGGCGCGGCCTGCCGGCCGACCACCGCCGCTGGCGGACGTGCCGTGACGCCATCTACCGGCAGATCATGGACCGGGGCTGGTCACCGGTGCGCCGCGCCTTCGTCCAGCACGTGGGCGGCGAGGTCCTGGACGCGTCCTTGCTGATGATGCCGCTGGCGAAGTTCATCGCGCCCACCGACCCCAAGTGGCTGTCCACCCTGGACGCCCTCACCGACGACCTGGTCTCCGACTCCCTCGTCTACCGCTACGACCCGCAGGCCAGCCCCGACGGACTCCGCGGCGACGAGGGCACGTTCTCGATCTGCTCCTTCTGGTACGTCGAGGCCCTGGTGCGCGCCGGGCGGCTGGACGAGGCCCGGCTGGCCTTCGAGAAGATGCTGACCTACGC
>NZ_JBHYKH010000746.1:0-3238 GCF_042741275.1 Streptomyces sp. NPDC058964 | reverse complement strand
GTCGGTACGGGAGCTGGGCGCGGCGTATCTCGGGGTCGTGAGCCTGGCGTCGCTGGCCGCGGCCGGGCGGGTGCGGGAGGTGCGGCCCGGGGCGCTGGCGGAGGCGTCGGTGGGGTTCGGGTCGGACGTCGCGCCGTGGTTGCCGCACGGGTTCTGAGGGTGACCGCGCTCTGCGTGCCGGACCCCGCGTCCGCGGCATGATCCGCACGACAGCCCCTAGGCGCGTCCTCGCTGGCAGGTCGGGCACCAGAAGAGGTTGCGGGCGGCCAGGTCCGCGGTGCGGATCGGGTCGCCGCAGAGGTGACAGGGCTGGTTCGCGCGGCGGTAGACGTAGACCTCGCCGCCGTGGTCGTCGACGCGGGGCGGGCGGCCCATGGCCTCCGGGGTGTGTTCGGGGCGGACGGTGTCGATGCGGTTGTTGCGGACGCCCTCGCGCATGAGGTCCACGAGGTCGTTCCAGATCGCGTCCCACTCGGCGGGCGTGATGTCCCTGCCCGTGCGGTACGGGTCGACGCCGTGCCGGAAGAGGACCTCGGCGCGGTAGACGTTGCCGACGCCCGCGATGACCTTCTGGTCCATGAGGAGCGCGGCGATGGTGGTCCGGCTGCGGCGGACACGGGCGTACGCGGCCGAGGGGTCGGCGTCGGCGCGGAGCGGGTCGGGGCCGAGGCGGTCGTGTATCGCGTGCTTCTCGGGGTCCGCGATCAGAGCGCAGGTGGTGGGGCCGCGGAGGTCGACGTACGCGGTCTCGTTCGCGAGGCGGAGGCGGACCGTGTCGGTGGGCGGGGGCGCGGGGGCGTCACCGAAGGCGACCTTGCCGAAGAGGCCGAGGTGGATGTGGACCCACTCGGTGTCGCGGAAGCCGAGGAAGAGGTGCTTGCCGTGGGCCTCGGTGCGGGTGAGCTCCGCTCCGGTCAGCAGGGCGGCCGAGTCGGAGAACTTGCCCTGGGGGCTGGTCACCCGCGTGGACGTGCCGGAGAAACGGGCGGGTTTGGCCTGCCCCTGCGGGTGTTTGGTGGGCCCCTCGGCCACTTTTGGGGTGGCCCTCCGTGCCGCCGGGGGCTCCGCCCCGGACCCCGTTTGCCGCCTTCCCACCGGTCGCGGCGGGAAGAGAAGAGGCGTCACCGTCGGACGGGGGGCACAGCCCCCCGTCCGGTGTCAGTCCTGCTGCGGGTGGTGCGCCGGGACCGGGGGCAGGTCGCCCGTCGTCTCGTAGTCCGACAGCATGTCGATGCGGCGGATGTGACGCTCGTCACCGGAGAACGGGGTGTTCAGGAAGGTCTCGACGAACTTGGTCGCCTCCTCCTGCGAGTGCATGCGCGCACCCACGGCCACGACGTTGGCGTTGTTGTGCTGCCGGCCGAGGGAGGCGGTCTCCTCGCTCCAGGCGAGGGCGGCCCGCACGCCCTTGACCTTGTTCGCCGCGATCTGCTCGCCGTTGCCGGATCCGCCGATCACGATGCCGAGGGCGCCGGAGTCCGCGGCGGTCCGCTCCGCGGCGCGGAGGCAGAAGGGCGGGTAGTCGTCCTGGGCGTCGTAGATGTGGGGGCCGCAGTCGACGGGCTCATGACCCGCCTCCTTGAGCCACTCGACGAGGTGGTTCTTGAGTTCGAAGCCCGCATGGTCCGAGCCGAGATACACGCGCATGGGACGAGTGTGTCACGGCTGTTTCGGGGCAGCAGCTTCGGGTGTCAACCAGGGGAAATGTGAGTCTGACCATAGAACCTCAAGAGAACCTCAAGTAACAATCTGGATTCGAAGGTTTCCGAATTCGTTCGCCTCGGATTCACTGGACCGGCTCGTACACCGCTCGTACGGGTAAGCCCAACAGGCGCAAAGGAATTCCGCCCATGACCCCTGGTTCCGGACTTCAAGCAGGACTCAAGAACCGCCATCTGTCGATGATCGCCATCGGCGGTGTGATCGGCGCCGGCCTCTTCGTCGGCTCCAGCTCGGGCATTGCGACCGCAGGCCCCGGCATCCTCCTTTCGTACGCCCTCGTCGGCACGCTCGTCGTGCTCGTGATGCGCATGCTCGGCGAGATGTCCGCCGCGAATCCGAGCTCCGGCTCGTTCTCCGCGCACGCAGACCGTGCCCTCGGCCGCTGGGCCGGGTTCTCCATCGGCTGGCTCTACTGGTTCTTCTGGGTCGTGGTGCTGGCGGTCGAGGCCACCGCCGGCGCCAAGATCCTGGAGGGCTGGATCCCCGCCGTACCGCAGTGGGGCTGGGCCCTGATCGTGATGGTCGTGCTGACCGCCACCAACCTGGTCTCGGTCGGCTCCTACGGCGAGTTCGAGTTCTGGTTCGCCGGGATCAAGGTCGTCGCGATCGGTGCGTTCATCGTCGTCGGCGCACTGGCCGTCTTCGGCGTGCTGCCCGGTGCGCACAGCGACAAGGCCGGACTCGGCAACCTCACGGACCACGGCGGCTTCCTGCCCCACGGCCCGGGCGCCATCCTCACCGGTGTCCAGCTCGTCGTCTTCTCCTTCATGGGCAGCGAGATCGCCACCCTGGCCGCCGGTGAGTCGGAGGACCCGCAGCGGGCGGTCACCAAGTCGACGAACAGCATCATCTGGCGTATCGGCGTCTTCTACCTCGGCTCGATCCTCGTGGTCGTCTCGCTGCTGCCGTGGAACGACCCGGCCATCAAGGAGAAGGGCTCGTACGTCGCCGCCCTCGACTCCCTCGGCATCGCGCACGCCGGTGAGATCATGAACTTCATCGTGCTGACCTCGGTGCTGTCGTGCCTCAACTCCGGTCTGTACACGGCCTCCCGCATGGCGTTCTCGCTGGGCCAGCGCGGTGACGCGCCGAAGGCGTTCGCCCGGACCACGTCCCGCGGCGTGCCGATGGCGGCGATCATCGCCTCCGTGCTCTTCGGCTTCGTCGCCGTCTTCTTCAACTACAAGTTCCCGGACTCGGTCTTCCTCTTCCTGGTCAACTCCAGCGGTGCGGTGGCCCTGTTCGTGTGGCTGGTCATCTGCTTCTCGCAGCTGCGGATGCGGAAGATCATCCAGCGCGAGGCGCCGGACAAGCTCGTCGTGAAGATGTGGCTGTACCCGTACCTGACCTGGGCGACGGCCGCGCTGATCGTGTTCGTCCTCGGCTACATGCTGACCGACACCGAGGGTGAGAGCAGCGGGCGCACGACCGTGCTGCTGTCGCTGATGGTCGCGGCGGTCGTGATCGCGATCGCCCTGGTGAAGGAGAAGTTCGTCGAGGGCCGCTCGAAGGGGGC
>NZ_JBHYKH010000745.1:1731-3247 GCF_042741275.1 Streptomyces sp. NPDC058964 | reverse complement strand
CTGTTGCGCAGGACGCGGGTGCGGCCCGCGCCCGCCATGGGGTCGCCGGTCTCCGGGTCGGGCGCGGTGGCGGGGGCGCCCCCCCCCCCGCGCCCCCCCGCCGCCCCGCCGCGGCGCGCCCCCAAGGCGCGGCCCCCCCCCCCCCGCCCCCGCCGCTGCGGCGCCCCCCGCGGAGGGTGGGGGCGGTGGAGTGGGTGTGGGTGAAGCCGCCGTGCGTGTGTTCCACGGCGTGGGGATGTTCGTGGGCGTGATCGTGCCCTTGGGCGTGCTCGTGCCCGTGTTTGCGGGTGTGTTCGTGATCACGGCTGTGATCACGGCCGTGGTCGTGGTCGTGTCCGTGGCTGTGGTCGTGGTCGTGCCCGTGGTGGGGGGCCTCCCCGTGGTGGTGATCGTGTACGTGCGTGGCCGGCGCCGCCCCGTCGTGCGCGCCGACCAGGGCCAACGGGCGTTCCGGAGCCGCCTCGTGGGTGTGCGTGTGTCCGTGCGGGTGGTGGTGATGCGCGCCGGCCCGGTTGCGCCAGGCGCGCCGCACCAGGTTCGCGCCCGCCAGCGTCACCAGGACGCCGCTCGCGATGCCCAGCCAGGCGATCACCGAGGGGGTGGCGGCCGAGCCCGCGGTGACCAGCAGACCCAGGGCGACGACACCGAGGGTGTGGGTCACCGTGACCGAGGCGGCCAGCGGCAGGACGTCCTTCAGCCGGGCCCGGCCGCCGCGGGCGGCCGCCGTCGCGGCCATCAGGGTCTTGCCGTGACCCGGGGCGAGGGCGTGCATCGCGCCGAGTCCGACCGCGATGAGCAGCGCGAGGGCGGCGAACCCGAAGGTGAGGTGGTGACGGGCGACCAGGCCGTCCAGGGCACGGGTCCAGCGGTCGGCGCCCCGGGGCAGCACCGAGGCCGCGGGGGCGTCCTGCCGCTCCTCGGCGAGGGCCGGACCGCCGGGGCGCACTCGCAGGGAGGCGGTGGCGGTGTCGGCGGGGGAGGAGAGCAACTCCTTGGGATAGCTGCTGAGTTCGTGCGAGACGGACTTCGCGGGGACGTCCGAGGCGGTGAGGGTCGTACGGTCGCCCCGCGCCGTGATCTCCCGCCAGCCGGGCCCGGTGGACGCGCCCGCGCTGTGGAAGCCGAGGGTGACGGTGCCGCCCTCGGGGAGCCGGGCGGTGAGCCGGCACTCCACGCGGAGGGTGTTGAGCCCGGCCTGCCCCGGGCGGAGCCGGGCGTGGGCGGGGCCGGCGGACAGGGCGGTGGCACGGCCGCCGACGGTGAGCCTGCTGCCCTCCGCGGCCTTCTCGCACCGCTGCCGGGCCCACTCGGTCATGCCCAGCCGTTTGATGTCGGGCTTGGCCTGGGTGGCCGGGATCTCGGCGAGGTCCTCGACGTGGTCGACGCGGAGCTGTCCGGGAGCGGCGACCAGGCCGTCGTAGCGGTTGACCGTGAAGTTGCCGAGCGGGTGCGGCGCCGCGGGGGGGGGGCTGGGGGGGGGGCGCGCCCCGGCGGCCCGGTGCCAACGCGCGGCGGG
>NZ_JBHYKH010000745.1:0-1721 GCF_042741275.1 Streptomyces sp. NPDC058964 | reverse complement strand
ATCACGTGTCTTGGTGGTGGGCCGCTTGTGTTGTTTTAAAGCGACCGTGGAAGGGGCGAGCGCGAGCGCGCAGGCGGCCGTGAGCACGGCCGCGGCGGAGGCGAACAGCCGACGGGGCTTCACTTGGCCGCCTCCAGTTTCTTCAGCGCCGCACGGGCCCTGGCCGCGCCCAGGGGAGAGAAGCCCGGGTTCAGGTGGAGGGCCGCCGTGAGCGAGGCGCGGGCGTCCTTCCGGTGGCCCGTGGCGAGTTCGATCGTGCCGCGGTGGTAGAGGAAGGAGGCGTTGCGGTAGCCGGTGGCGGTGGCCCGGCGGGCGTACGGCAGGGCCTCCTGGTCACGGCCGCTGACGTGCAGGGCCCAGGCGAGGGCGTCCGCGGTGTGCACGGTGCGGCGGCGGGCCCACTCGGCGCGCGCGGCACGCAGGGCCTCGGCCTTGTCCCCGTGGTCGGCCGCCGCCAGGGCGGTGTCGAGATCGGCGTTGACGCCGTTGGCGCGGGCCAGGGCGATCCAGGCGTCGACCAGGGCGTACTGGTCGGCGGCCCGGGCCTTGTCCCCTCCGGCGCCGCGTGCCTCGTACAGCTCGCCGAGTTCGACCAGTGGGCCGGGCAGCGGATAGCGGGAGACGACGAGCTCCATCCCCTTGACGGCGTCGGCCCGGTCGCCGCTCGCGGCCTGGGCCCGGGCCCGGCCCTCGAGGGCGGGGAGGTAGTTGTCGTCGGCGGCCAGGGAACGGGCGTAGTAGGCGAGTGCGGTCTTGTAGTCGCCCTGGTTCCAGGCGAGCTGGCCGAGCTGGGCGGATACGTACGCCACGTCGCCGGGGGAGGTCGCGGCGGACAGGGCCTGCCGGAGGACCCGGCGCGCCGCGCCCACGTCGCCGCGCAGTTCGCGCACGTAGGCGTACCGCGTGAAGACCGGGACGCCGGGGCGCCGCTCGTCGGCGGTGTCGGCGGCCTTCGCGGCGTCGTCGTACCGGCCGAGTTCGACCAGGGCGTCGATACGGGAGGACAGGGCGCGTTCGCTGTAGGGGTTCTGCTTCAGCGCCTTGTCCGCGTAGGTCAGGGCGTCCTTGAAGTCGTGCCGGGCGGCGGCGAGGGCGGCGCTGCCGGAGAGGGCCTGGTCGTTGTCCGGGGCCAGCCGCAGGGAGCGCTTCAGCGCCTTCTCGGCCTGCGGATAGCGGGAGGGGTCGCCCTTGGTCCGTGCCTGTTCGACGTAGGCGAGCCCGAGGGTGGCCCAGCTGCCGTAGTCCCTGGGCTGCGACCGGAGGTGGGCCTGCAGCGCGGCGATGCTCGCGTCGAGGTTCCCGCTGTTGAGCAGCCCGGGGGACACGGCACTCGAGGCGACCGCCACGGTCGCCGGCGCCCCGTCCCGCGCGGCCCCGAGCGCGATCGCCCCGCCGGTCATCGCGACGGCCAGCAGGACGGCGCATCCGGCGAGCCGCGCGGCCCGCCGGCGCCGCCCGGCCGCCGCGCCCTGCCGCACGGTCGCGACCCGCTCGTCGTCCTGCGCGGAGCCCGCAGCCCCGGACTCGGCTGCCGCAGCGCTCGGGGTCCCGGTGTCCGGCAGGTCGCCCTCGTCTTCGTCCACCGGCCGCGCGGCGGGCTCGTTGTCGTTCGTACGCGGGGACATGCCCTCTCCTAGGTCGCCTGGTCGCTGCTGGTGGAAGTCGTGGGGTGGGGGGGCCCCCCGCGGGGGGGAGGGGGTGCGCCGGTGGCGTATACACAT
>NZ_JBHYKH010000744.1:0-3248 GCF_042741275.1 Streptomyces sp. NPDC058964 | reverse complement strand
CGGGCGCGGCCGCTGGGGGGGGCGCCCCCCCCGGGGGGGGTGGGGGGGCGGTGTCACCCGGTGCAGTGGGGCCCCCGCCGGGGGGGGGGTTCCCGCGGGGGTTTCCCCCCCAACCCCCCCCCCGACGACGACGGTGATGGGATGCATGGGTGGGTGTCTCCCTCTGCTCGGGGCCGCCTCTTCTCACCAGGTACGACCACTGGAGCCCCGCCAAATGTGACATCGCCGGTGTTTTCGCAGGTCAAGCTGATTGTCAGTGGTGGAGTGCAGCATGGGGGCATGGCGAGGAGAGCGACTGGTGGCGCGGGAGTGCGGTCGGCACGGCGACCGGAGGTGCGGCTGCCCCCGCTCGAGGCTCACGGCGGCGGGGAGTTGGAGCCGGACGGGGACTACGACGGGCTGGAGTTCCGGGGGACCGACTTCGCCGGTCAGGACGGCGGGGGCGCGCGCTTCATGGACTGCGCGCTGACGGGCTGCGCCTTCGACGGGACGCGACTGCGCCGCGCGCGCGTCCTGGACACGGTCCTCACCGGGATCAGGGGCGTCGGCACGGACCTTGCCGCGTCGACGCTGCGCGACGTCGAGCTCGTCGACGCCCGACTCGGCGGCACCCAGCTGCACGGGGCGGTCCTGGAGCGGGTGCTGATCCGCGGCGGCAAGATCGACTACCTCAACCTCCGCAAGGCGAAGCTGAGGGACGTGGTCTTCGAGGGCTGCGTCCTCGTCGAGCCGGACTTCGGGGACGCGAGCCTGGAGCGGGTCGAATTCGTGGACTGCGCCCTGAAGGGGGCGGACTTCAACGGGGTGACGCTGACGGACGTCGACCTGCGCGGGGTCGCTTCGCTGGAGATCACGCGGGGGGTGGGCCGACTGGCCGGGGCGGTCATCAGCCCCGGTCAACTGATCGATCTGGCGCCGGTGCTGGCGGCGGAACTGGGCATCCGGGTGGAGTAGCTCTTCGCCCACGGGAGGCGACGGGGCTCAGCCGCATCCGGCCCGTCCGGCGCTTGAGGACGAGGCCGGGCCTGAGGCGGGGGTCCGGGGGCCAGCCCTCAGGGACGCCGTCCTGTAGCTCACCGCATCCGGGGAAAGCGAGCCTGAAGCGTCCAGATCGCCGGGTTCTCGGCCAGAGCCTCGTGCAGGTCGGTCAGATCGGCGATCAGGTCGTGCAGGAAGTCCCGCGCCTCCCGGCGCAGCTCCGCGTGGGAGAAGGTGAGCGGCGGCTCCTCGGCCGGCATCCAGTCGGACTCGATGTCCACCCACCCGAACCGCCGCTCGAACAGCATGCGGTCGGTCGACTCGGTGAAGTCCAGTTCCGCCCGCTGGGGGCGGGCGGCGCGGGAGCCCGCCGGGTCCCGGTCGATCCGCTCCACGATGTCGCACAGCGCCCACGCGAAGTCGAGCACCGGCACCCATCCCCAGGCTGTGGACAACTCCCGGTCCGACTCCGTGTCGGCGAGGTACACGTCCCCGCAGAACAGGTCGTGCCGCAGCGCGCGGACGTCCGCGCCGCGGTAGTCGGTCTGGGGCGGGTCCGGGAAACGGTTGGAGAGGGCGTAGCCGATGTCGAGCACGAGGTGATGGTGTCACGGCCGGAACCGGACACCGGTACGTTCCGACCGCGCCCGGCCCCATAGGATCTCTGACATGTCCAGGTCCGTACGCGTTGTCCCGGTCGGCGCCCCGGCCCTCGCCGCCCTGCTCGCCCTCACCCTGACCGCATGCGACGGCGGGGTGCACGGCAGCCCCGGCGGCTCCGGCGTACGCGACCCGTACTTCCCCAAGGCGGGCAACGGCGGCTACGACGTCACCCACTACGGCCTCACCCTCTCCTACACCCCCGGCACCCACCGTCTCACCGGCAAGGCGGTGATCACCGCCCGCGCCACCGAGAACCTCTCCGCCTTCGACCTGGACCTGAAGGGCATGAAGGTCGAGGACGTCACCGTGGAGGGCAGGCGCGCCCGCTTCAACCGCGCCGGCCAGGAACTGACCGTCCGGCCGCACGGCGACCTGGCCGAGGGGGAGACCTTCAGTGCCACCGTGCGCTACTCGGGCACCCCGGAGAAGATCACCGACCCCGACGGCTCCGAGGAGGGCTGGCTGCGCACCGCGGACGGCGCGCTCGCCCTCGGTGAACCCACCGGCTCCATGGCCTGGTTCCCCGGCAACGACCATCCCTCCGACAAGGCGTCCTACGACGTGGCCGTCACCGTGCCCAAGGGCCTGCAGGCCGTCTCCAACGGGGAGTTGAAGAACGAGACGACCACCGGCGGCCGTACCACCTTCACCTGGCACTCCGCCGAACCGATGGCGACCTATGTCGCCACGGTCGCCATCGGTCATTACGAGATCGACCGCTACACCACCAAGAGCGGACTGCCCGTCTACGTGGCCGTCGACCCGAAGCAGGCCGGGGCGAGCCGCAAGGTGCTGGCGAAGATCCCAGAGATCATGGAGTGGGAGGAGTACAACTTCGGCCCCTACCCCTTCTCCTCCACCGGCGCGATCGTCGACCGCCCCGACGACGCGGGCTACGCGCTGGAGACCCAGACCCGTCCCGTCTTCCCCGGCGCCCCCGACACCGGGACCCTCGTCCACGAGCTCGCCCACCAGTGGTACGGCGACTCCGTCACACCGAAGAGCTGGCGGGACATGTGGCTCAACGAGGGGTTCGCCACGTACGCGGAGTGGCTGTGGGAGGAGGACCACGGCGGTGACACCGCGCAGCAGACCTTCGACGCGGTCTACGACGGCGACTACTTCGACGACCCCGACGACACCAAGGCCGTCTGGGCCTCCCCGCCCGCGAAGCCGTCGAGCGCCGAGCACATCTCCGACAAGCCGGTCTACGAGCGCGGTGCCATGGTCCTGCACAAGATCCGGCAGAAGGTCGGCGACGAGACCTTCTACGACATCATCCAGGGCTGGGCCGCCCGTCACCGTCACGGCAACGCGGACACCGCCGACTTCACGGCGTACGTGGAGAAGATGGCACCCGGCAAGAACTTCGACACCATCTGGGACGACTGGCTCTACGGCGAGGGGAAGCCGCACCACCGGTAGGACGCGCCCCCTGCGGCCGGCCGCTCACTCCCGCTCCAGCTCCTCCAGCAGCCGGCCCGGTTCGGGCGGCCAGACGGGCTCCAGGACCACCTGGGCAACCTGGCGCGGGAACGGGGGGGGGGCGCCCCCGCGCGCGGCGGGGGGGCGGGGGGGGCGGGGGCGGGGGGGCGCGCGCAGAGACT
>NZ_JBHYKH010000743.1:0-3257 GCF_042741275.1 Streptomyces sp. NPDC058964 | reverse complement strand
GTACTTGGGCTGGAAGTGGATGTCGGCGATCACCGGGATCTGCGACTTGCGGGCGATGGTCGCGAGCGCGTCGGCGTCGTCCTGAGTGGGGCAGGCGACGCGGACGATCTGGCAGCCGGACGCGGTCAGCTCGGCGATCTGCTGGAGGGTGGCACCGACGTCGGACGTACGGGTCGTGGTCATGGACTGCACGGACACCGGCGCGTCGCCGCCGACCGCCACGGATCCGACCTGGATCTGCCGGCTCTTGCGGCGCTCGGCGAGCTTGGTCGGAACGGACGGCATGCCGAGAGAAATCGCAGTCATCTGCTGTGCAACCCCAAGTCGTGGATCAAGGTCCGGTCCCGTAACCGGCGGGCTCCGGGCTTCGAGATTACGGCACCGGCCATGACCCGGGCACATCCCACCCGGTTAAACCCACTCATTGGGAGGCGGCCCGGAGCGCAGGGTTCCGGGCCGCCACGAACATGGCGAGGCTACGAGATTTTCACCGGGTTAACGACGTCGGCGATCAGGACCAGGATCGTGAAGCAGATGAAGATCCCGGCCACCACGTAGGCCACCGGCATCAGCTTCGCCACGTCGAACGGACCGGGGTCCGGCCGGCGCAGCACCTTGGCCAGTTGGCGGCGGAGGGACTCCCACAGGGCGCCCGCGATGTGCCCGCCGTCGAGCGGGAGCAGCGGGAGCATGTTGAACAGGAACAGGGAGAGGTTGAAGCCCGCGACCAGCATCAGGGCCATGGCCAGCTGCTGGGTGGGCGGGATGTCGAGGGTGAAGATCTCGCCGCCGACCCGGGCCGCGCCGACCACGCCCATCGGGGAGTCGGGCTGGCGGGGCGCTCCGTCGAAGGCCGCGTTCCACAGGGCGGGGATCTTGGCGGGCAGGCTCGTGATGGAGTCGACGGCCTCGCCGAGCCGGTCGCCCATCCAGGTCAGGGACTCGCCGAAGTCCTGGCGGACGACGCCGGTGGCGGCGCTGAAGCCGAGGAAGCCGGCGTAGGTGTAGCCGTCGACGATCTGCCCGTGCGAGTCCTTCTTCGCGACCTTGTTCCTGACGAGCTTGGCCTGCAGGGTCACGTCGTGCCCCTTGCGCTCCACGACCATGGACACGTTCTTGTCCGGGTTGGCCCGGATCAGGTCGGAGAGCTGGTTCCAGTTGTCGGTCTTCACGCCGTTGAAGGAGACGATCCGGTCGCCCGCCTTCAGTCCGGCGGCCGCCGCCGGGGATTCGGGGTCGGACTTCTTGCAGGTGTCGCGCTTCTCGGTCTGCGCGATCACGCACTGGGAGACCGAGCTGACGGTCGTCGTCTGCTGGGAGATGCCGAAGCCCATCAGGACCGTGAGGAAAAGGGCGCCGGCGAGCACGAGGTTCATGAAGGGGCCCGCGAACATCACGATGACCCGCTTCCACGGGGCGCGCGTGTAGAAGAGGCGGGTCTCGTCACCCGGCTCGAGCTCCTCGAAGGCCGCCGACCGGGCGTCCTCGATCATGCTGCGCCAGGGTGAAGTGGAGCGCGCGGTGATCCGCCCGTCCTCGCCCGGCGGGAACATGCCGATCATGCGGATGTAGCCGCCGGCCGGGATGGCCTTGATCCCGTACTCCGTCTCGCCCTTCTTCCGCGACCAGATGGTCGGGCCGAAGCCGACCATGTACTGCGGCACGCGGATGCCGAAGAGCTTGGCGGTGGACAGATGCCCCAGCTCGTGCCAGGCGATCGACACCAGCAGGCCGACCACGAAGACGACTATGCCGAGGATCATCATCAAGGCTGTCATGCACGCGCCTCCGCGGTCGCCGTGTGCGCTGTCAGTTCCCGGGACCGGGCCCGTGCCCAGGTCTCCGCTTCGAGGACGTCCGACACCGTGAGCGAGGTTCCCGTAGCCGGCGTGCCGTGCTCCTCGACCACCCGTGTGACGGTCTCCATGATCCCGTTGAAGGGCAGGGCACCGGCACGGAACGCCTCGACGCACTCCTCGTTGGCCGCATTGAACACCGCCGGTGCGGTGCCCGCGAGCCGACCGACGTGCCGGGCGAGGCCGACGGACGGGAAGGCCTCGTCGTCGAGCGGGAAGAACTCCCAGGTGGACGCCTTGCTCCAGTCGAAGGCGGGTGCCGCGTCCGGGACGCGTTCGGGCCAGCCCAGACCGATGGCGATCGGCCCTCGCATGTCGGGGGGCGTCGCCTGGGCGAGCGTGGATCCGTCGGTGAACTCAACCATCGAGTGGACATACGACTGCGGGTGCACGACGACCTCAATGCGATCGAAGGGAATGTCGTACAGCAGGTGTGCCTCGATGACCTCCAGACCCTTGTTGACGAGGGTCGCGGAGTTGATCGTGATGACCGGGCCCATCGCCCAGGTGGGGTGTGCGAGGGCGTCCTCGACCGTCACATGGGCCAGTTCCGCCTTGGTGCGGCCACGGAAGGGGCCGCCGGAGGCGGTGACGACCAGCTTGCGCACGTCCGCGCGCGTGCCGGCGGCCAGCGCCTGGAAGAGCGCGGCGTGCTCGGAGTCGACCGGGATGATCTGCCCGGGCTTGGCGAGGGCCTTGACCAGCGGGCCGCCCACGATGAGCGATTCCTTGTTGGCGAGCGCGAGGGTGCGGCCCGCCTCCAGGGCGGCGAGGGTCGGGGCGAGGCCGATGGAGCCGGTGATGCCGTTGAGGACGGTGTGGCAGCCGGACGCGGCGACCTGGGTGGCCGCGTCCGGTCCGGCGAGGATCTCCGGGAGCGGTTCGCCGGCGCCGTACTGGGCGGCGAGTGCCTCGCGCAGTGCGGGTACGACGTCCTCGCGGGCGACCGCGACGGTCCGCACCCGCAGCCGGTACGCCTGCTCCGCGAGCAGTGCGACCCGTCCGCCGTTGGCGGAGAGGGCGGTGACCCGGAAGCGGTCGGGGTTGCGCAGCACGAGATCGATGGCCTGGGTGCCGATGGACCCGGTGGAGCCGAGGATCACCACGTCCTTGGGGCCGTTTCCGGCCACGGGGTCGTGGACGAGGTGCGGGTCGGCGAGGGGTGCCGGACTGGCGGGACTGTCGGTCATCCCCCCATTGTTGCCGCAACCGGCGGCCGGGCGGACAGCGCGTCCCTCGGGCGGGTGCCATATCGGGTCTCGTTGCCGAAAGGGGCGAAATCCCCCTTGTGAAAATCGGGTGAAGATCCACGACGTCGGCGGCCCGGGTCCCGCGGGGGGGCGGGGCCCGGGCGGGCCAGGCCGGCGCCGGGCCCGGGGGTGTTTACAAAAACCCAGCCCC
>NZ_JBHYKH010000742.1:0-3282 GCF_042741275.1 Streptomyces sp. NPDC058964 | reverse complement strand
CGCGCCCCCCGGCCACCGGCCGCACACCCCACCCCGCCCGCCGCGGGTCTTGCTAGCCCGGCCGCCCCCCCCTCGGGGCGGACGGCGGGGATGTGACGACAGCACCTAGGACGGCATCCGGTCCCCCAGCAGCGCCAGGTTCTCGATGGCCGCGAGGCCGTACAGGGCGGTGTCGTTCGAGGACACCCAGCTCGCCTCGCTGCCCGGGACGAGCGTGACCGGGCCGGTCAGCCGGTCCGTCTTCCAAGGTGCCGACTCGGAGTAGCCGTCGGAGCCGTAGAACTTCTTCCAGGCGCGCTCGGCGAGCGTCTCGTCCCCCGTCTGCACGGCCGCGTACGCGTCGAGGCGCGAGTGGCCCTGGAAGAGGAGCAGGGTGCCGAAGCCGGTGCCGTACCGGGCAACCTGTTCGGCCTTGGTGGCGTTGAAGTAGCGGCAGTAGTCGAAGTACGCCTCGTTGAACTTCGGCATGTCGGTCAAGTGGATCAGTTCGGCGCAGAGTTCGTTGAGGCCGAAGACCGCCGAGAGGTGGGACACGGAGACCACCGGGGTGTCGGCGGTCGCGAACCTGCCGGTGTCGAGGTCGTAGAGGCCGCTGCCCTGGACGAAGCCGTTGGGCTGGGCAGCGATGCCCTCCATCGTCGACAGCACACGTGCCTTGGCCTTCTCCCACTTGGGACCCTTGCGTTCCCACTCGGTCAGCCAGGCCGACACCAGGCCGCTCCAGTCCGTGCCGAAGCCGATCGACAGGGCGTGCCGGTCGGGGGTGTAGGGGTCGGTGCGGACCTTGCGCTGGGGGTCGAGGACCAGGAAGGTCTCGTCGGAGTCGACATTGGCGTGCATGAGGTCGCCGACGCGTTCGTCGGCGGTGAGGAAGTAGTAGAAGCGCCGGTAGGTGGTGTTGGAGATGCGCTGCTGCTTGGCGCTGTCCGCGTAGTGCTGGACGCCGTGCCGGGTGCCGAGGCCGGCCCACTGACCGATGTGGTAGACGTCGACCTCGCCGGTGTGGCGGGTGAGCGCCTCGGCGAACCGGAAGATGTCCGGGCGGCCGCTTCTCAGGTACGCGTACCAGAGCCAGAGGTCGGGCGAGAGTTCGGAGTTGTCCCAGGCGTAGCCGCCGACGTCGTACCGCCACTGGTGGCGTACGGCGTCGTAGGTGTGCATGAAGTCGCCGTAGTCCCAGAAGCCGTACCAACGGCGCATCTCCACCTGGTCCTTGTAGTACGCGAAGAGGAAGTCGAGGTGGTCCTCGATCTTCGCCTTGGCGGCCGTCGAGCGGTCGGGCTCGGAGTAGAGGCCGGGGCCGAAGACCTTGGCCTTGATGAGCTGCTTGGGCGGGGCGGCGAGCTGCGGCAGCACGCGGACCGCGTCGATCTGTTCGGCGAGTGTCTCCGGGGTGGGGGGTGGACTCGTTGGCCCAGAAGAGGAGTTCGGAGGTACGGGCGATGCCGTAGGGGGTGCCGAACCCGGGCTCGTAGTCCTCGTAGGTGATGTTGAGACCCTCGAGCTGTTCCGCGTAGGTGTCCTGGCCCATGCCGTCGTGGTAGAAGCGCAGGTCCATGGGCTGTGCCTCGGGCGACCAGAGCCACAGGGTGACCTCGGCCTCTTCGGTGTGGGCACCGCGGATGTCGAGCTGGGCGGGGAACTTCTGCCAGAAGTCCCGCAGGCCGAAGGAGAGACCGCCGCTCGCCCCGCCCACGTACCCGAACCCGGAGGCCCGCCTGCCACCGCCGGCGGCGATCCAGCCGTACCCCTTCTTCGTGCGTTTACGGACGGTGAAGCCGTCGGCGGAGAGCTGGGCGAGCGTGTAGTCACCCCACTCGGGGATGTACTGGAGCCGGATGGTGACCCGCTGGTCCCAGGTGGAGGGGTCGGGCAGCTTCCGGCCCTCGTACTGGGCCGCCTGCACGGCCGCGCCGGGGTCGCGGCGCAGTCCGGTGATGCCCTGGACGGCCTCGCGCAGGAGTCCGGTGTCCTCGCCGCCGATGCGGATGTGCCGGTCGTAGGCGGCGTCCCGCATCGGCACGGTGAAGCGGACGCCGAGGCCGCGGACGAAGTCGCCGCTCGACTTCCCCGGCTCCTGCGTCCCGTCGTACGTGATCGTGTGCACCATCCGGAAGGAGTCGGCGCCGGCGTAGAAGTAGAGCCGGACCGAGAACGGCAGCCAGGCCCGGTCGCCCTTGCGGTGCTTGCCGTCGACGCGGACCACGGCACGGACCGGGCCGTCCTGTTCGACGGTCACCGAGGACACGGCGCCGTCGAAGCGCTCGGTCTTCACCGTGCCCTGGTCCTCGTCCTCGATCTCCGGCTGGCGGATGAGGACGAGGCGGCCGTTCCTGGCGATCTCGGTGGAGCCGCGGGTGACGGACTTGACGAGCGTGGCACCGGACTTGCCGATCCGGACGGTGATGACTCCGGTGGAGACGTCGACGGTGCCGCCGCTCCGGTCGACGGTGACCTTCTTGTCCGGAGACTGGGGCGTGCCCGCCGCGAGGGTGAGCCTTCCACCGCCGGAGGAGACGGCGTGCGCGGTCCACTTGAGGGAGCCGTCCGGCCAGTAGGCGATCGGCCAGGACTGCACGGGCACGGCCCTGCCGTCCGCGTCCGTCAGCGCGAACGTCTGGTCCTCCCGGTACGTTCCCATCGGCCAGGGCACACCGACGGTCGACCCGGGGGCCGCGCCGAGGCCGCCGTCCTCCAGCCAGTCGAGGGTCACCGGGTCCGCGTCGGCGGCCCCGGCTGTCGGCGCGGCCTGTGCGTCCTTGGGCCCCAGTGCCCAGCTGAACCGGGCGGCGGCTCCGGCGACGGCCGCCGCCTTGAGGAGGGACCTGCGGGGGATGGAAGGCATGGCCTTTCCTTTCCGTGCGCGATACAGATGGTCAGGGGCATGACAGAGGTGGACGCGGCGCCGCGGCGCCGGTCCTGATCGGGGGGCATCGCCGCTCAGCGGCGCCGGTGCCGCTCCTCCACGGCGACGGCCGCCGCCGCGACGGCGCCCAGGTCGGCGACCGCCAGCGGCGCGCAGAACCAGGCCGAGCAGACCACCACGGCCAGCCCGCCGACGATCAGGAAGGAACCGGCCGGGTCGAGCACGGTGCGCCGGCCGGCCTGCGCGAGCAGCGCACGCCAGGAGGCACCGGCACGCCAGGTGGCCGCCGCGCGCAGCCCGGCCACGACGGCGCCGATCAGGGCGAACACACCGACGGCGCCCACGAACGGACCGCCCGGCAGCCCGCTGCGCACGGCCTGGACGTCCACCCACACCGCGGCCAGGGCGGCCCATCC
>NZ_JBHYKH010000741.1:0-3293 GCF_042741275.1 Streptomyces sp. NPDC058964 | reverse complement strand
CTCACCACGTGGGTACGGCGCGTCCAGGACACCTGGCCCCGGCAGGACGTCTACGCGTACTTCAACAACGACCCGAACGGTGCGGCGGTGAGCGACGCGCAGACTTTCGCCCGGCTGGCGCGTACTTCTGGTCTCACGGTCACCCGAACACAGCTGGGGGCGCGGGGCTGAGACATGTGCGGCTCCGCCGCGTGCGCGCGACAAGCCACAACGCGCCCGCAGCCGACCACCGGCCCCCCGCCAAAACGGCGTTCAATCCCCGTAAACCGCCCGCACCGCATCCCGCACCGCCGCCACCGCGTCCCCCTCCCCCGCTCCGAGCCGCCGGGCCCGCTCGGCATAGTCCTGGGCCGCGGAGGCCAACTCCCGCTCCGCCGCCGCCCCCGCGGCAGCGACGAACGTTCCGTTGCGCCCCCGCGTCTCGATCACCCCGTCCCCCTCCAGCGCCCGGTACGCCTTGGCGACCGTGTTCGCGGCGAGGCCGAGGGACTCGGCCAGTCCGCGCACGGTCGGCAGCCGGTACCCCACCGGCAGCACGCCCGCCCGGGCCTGTTCGGAGATCTGCGCCCGCACCTGCTCGTAGGGCGGCGCGCCGTCGTCGATGTGGATCTTCAAGGTCACGGCCCGATTCTCCCGTACCCGCCGGAAAATGAGAGGCATCCCGGCGCGGGTCCCGCATAGCGTGCGGCCTCATGACAGTGATCGTGCGCGACCTGAACCCGGACTCCCCGACCGATACCGAGGGCTTCGCGGGAGTCCGCCATCTCGCCCTTCCGTACATCCTGTTCACCTCCGACTCGGTTCGTCACCTGCTCACCCACAGCCACCCCGACGCCCACTTCCGCTCGCTCCTCGCGGTCGAGGACGGCGAGGTGATCGGCACGGCCCAGGTCGCCGTCGCGCACGACAGCCCCGATCCCGGCCAGGGCTATCTCAACGTCTACGTGCGCCCGGACCGGACCCACCGCGGGGCCGGCCGGCTCCTGGTGCGGGCGGGCGAGGCGCACCTCGCCGACGTCGGCGTGACCAAGGTGTTCAGCTGGATCCTGGACGAGCCGTCCAACCATGCCTTCGCCGAGCGGCACGGCTACGGGCGAGGCCGCCCCGCCCACTTCCTCCGCCTCGATCTGGCGAACGGCTCCCTCCCTCCATTGCCGGACGTCCCCCAGGGCGTCGAACTGCGCACGGCCGCCGACTTCACGGACGATCCGCGGCCGTTGTTCGATCTGGACGCGGAGACGGTGTCGGACGAACCCGGTGAGGTCGCCCTCGAGTTCACGGACTACGACGCCTGGCTCGAGCAGACCTGGCAGCATCCGCTGCTCAGCCGTGAGCTCACCATGGCCGCGGTCGTCGACGGCCGTCCGGTCGCCTTCAGCGTCGCCTACACCGACGGCGCCACCCGCTACTCCACCGCGATGACCGGTACCGCCCGGGCTCACCGCGGCCGCGGCCTGGCCAAGCTCGCCAAGATCCACTCCCTGTACCGGGCCCGCGCCGCGGGCCTCACCGAGGCCTTCACGGGCAACGATGCGGGCAACGACCCGATGATCGCGATCAACAAGTGGCTCGGGTACGAGATCTGCGCGACGGAGGTCCGCTATGTCCGCGACCTCGGCTGAGCCGACGGCACAGGTGGACGTGATCCTGGTCAAGGGCGGCCGTACGAAGATCCGCTATCCGGCGGAGCTGCTCGCCGACGACGGCGTACGCCTCTGCGTACGGGCCGCGTGGGCGGGCGATGGCGTCCGGGACTTCGGGTTCGTGAGGTTCGAGCCGGGTGACGTGTTCACCGAGTACTACTGGCGCGACCGCTGGTACTCGGTGAAGGAGGTCCGCGCGTCGGACGGCGTGCTCAAGGGCTGGTACTGCGACATCACGCGGCCGGCCAGACTCTCCGGCACGGACCTGGTCGTCGAGGACCTCGACCTGGACCTGTGGCGCTCCGCCGACGGCACGGACGTACGGCGTCTGGACGAGGACGAGTTCGCGGAGAGCGGCCTGGCCGGGACGGACCCGCGGGCCGCCACCGCCGCCGTCGCCGCGCTCGACGAGCTGGAGTCACTGGCCCGCGGGAGCGGCTTCGAGGCTCTGCTCGCCTGACGCGGCGCCGGGCTCACACCGTGGCCACCACCGCGTACCGCTCGTCGTCCACCTGCCTGCCCCACAGCCGCGCGTCCTCCGACAGACGCTCCAGGCGCACCTGCCCGGCGAGCGGCTCCAGCAGGCCGACGAGCCGGTCGGCGGGTATTCCGACCGGGGTCATCGTGCCCCACACGCCCTCGACCAGCACGAGCCGCCCTTCCGGTCGCAGCAGCCCGCGCCAGTGGCGCAGCGCGCGGCCGGGGTCGGGCAGCGTCCACAGCACGTGCCGGACCAGCACGACGTCGTAGCGCCGCTCCCCCACCGGGGGTGCCGCCGCGTCGCCGACCAGGAACACCGCGTTCCGCCCGGCGAGCTTGGCGCGGGCCAGCTCCACCATGGGCGGGGAGAGGTCGACTCCGGTGACGCGGTGCCCGCGCTCGGCGGCGAGGAGCGAGAGGCTGCCGGTGCCGCAGCCGAGGTCGAGGACGTCGGCGGCGCGCTCGGGCAGCCACGCGCCGAGTCTGTCCGCCCAGGCCGCGCGCACCCCGGGGTCGCTCAGTCCGTGGTCCGGCTCGTCGTCGAAGGCGGCGGCCTCGGCGTCCCAGTCGACACTCACCGCGGCCGCTCGGTCACTCTGATTCGTCATGGCCCCAGAGTGACACCCGCCACTGACAGTCGAATCGTGACAGCCACCACTGACAGACCGGGACCGATGAGGAACTCTCGCCGAAAGCGTCTACCTCCGTGAGACCGCGGAACTCGGTAGGCACTGAAGGAGGCAGCCATGCGCCGCACAACCGTGCAGAGGCCCCTGAAGAAGACGGAAGGCCGCCGGGTCCGCGAGGAGCCCGACGAGCGTCCCGCCGGGCGCCCCGAGGTGCGGAAGGACATCGCACGCACCTGGTGGCCGGACAGCTGACGCGTCGCCGGTCAGTCCAGCCGCTTGCGATAGTGAATGCGGTCGTACGGCCCGTCGACACGGCGCTCGATCACCTCGTAGCCGTGCTTCGGGTAGATCCTCCGGTTCTCCCACATCATCGCGTTCGTGTAGAGCCTGACCTCGGGCAGGCCGAGTTCACGCGCGCGTGCGTCGACGAAGTGCAGCAGCCGTCGCCCCTCGCCCGTTACCTGGGCGTGGGGAGGCCCGGCGGTGGTGTCCAGGGAGATATCGTGCGGCGTAGCCAGCATACACACCAGTGCGGTGCAGG
>NZ_JBHYKH010000740.1:0-3307 GCF_042741275.1 Streptomyces sp. NPDC058964 | reverse complement strand
GGGGGGGGCGGGGTCTCGGGGGGCGGGGGCCGACTGCCCGGCCGCACGGCTCCCCGGGCCGCCGTCACCGCGGGGTTCGGCGTGCTCAGAGCCGGTACGGCTTCGAGCGGCGGCGCAGATACCAGCCCGTGGCGATGACGGCGGTTCCCACGAGGGCCGCGCCCACGCCGATCGTGAGCGGGCCGTAGTCCCGGGCGGCGCCGCCCAGACCGCCCAGTACGCCACGGGTCGGCGGGGACGAGGACGTCGACGAGGTCGTCGGAGTGGTCACGGGGGCCGCGGGGGCCACGCCGGTCACGGGTGTCACGATGACGGACTGACTGCCCGCCGTGCCGCCGTTCGAGCAGACGACCACCACGGTGTACGTCCCGGGGCCGACGTTCGACCAGGCGGCCGACTGGCTGATGGACGTACCCGCGAGCGCGGCCTGACGGCCCTGGGCGAAGTTCGCCTGGTTGCTGCCGAGCAGGGACGCGTTGCCCCAGCTGCCGTTGTTCAGGGCGCAGGCGCTGGTGGTGACCGAGACGGTGGACCCGCTGGTGCTCACGGAGATCCCCGAGACCGCGGCGGACGGCCCGGCGAGCGCGGCCGGAAGCGCGGCGGCGGCCGCCAGTGCCGGGCCGGAGCGGAGGAGGAGTCGAGTAGTGCGCATTGGGCTGCCCTCCAGCGGCACGGTTGGCGGAACGTCCCATGCGCCGCCGAGGGTCGGGAAACGCCCGTGCTGCCTCAGGGGCAGCCAACGTGCCGCGGGTGCCGCCCGCATGCGGACGTCCCCCGGGCGGGTGACGGTTTCCCGCTTCCGGCGGAAGCGGGGAAAGCCGGGCGGGCGGGACGGGCGGAACTGTGCAGGCGGGGGAGTGACCACCGCTCCGCTCCCGCCGTCAGGAACCCGTCGTCACCGTCCGCTCCGCCGAGAACCCGCCCCAGGTGCCGTCGGGCAGCCTGGCCCGGATCCGCACCCGGTGGAGGTCCCCGGTGTCCCGCCCCGTGTAGAAGCTGTAGGTTGCCCTGCCGCGCGGCGGCGTGCCACCCCAGACGAGGGACGTGGCCGGACTGCCGTCGAGCTGGATCTGGTACTCGGTCACCACCCCGTCCGCGCGCGGCGGAACCCAGGACAGGTCGATGTAGTACGCCCCGCCGGCCCGGTGGGTCGAAGCCCGGAAGCCGGTGGGTGCGGTGCCCCTGCCGTCGTCGGTGCCCGGAGTGCCAAGACGTACCGGGGCACTCGCCGGTGAGAGGTTCCCTGCCGCGTCACGGGCCCGGACGGTGAACGTGTAACGGGTTCCGGGGCGCAGCCCGGTGACCACCGTCGCGGTCTGGCCGCCTCCCACGCTGTGGATCTTCGTCCCGCCCTGGTAGACGTCGTACGAGACGACGGCCCGGTCGTCCGCCGACGCGGCCCAGGACAGCTGGACCGCCCGGCTGCCGACCGCGCGGCCCACCGCGGCGCGCGGCCGGGTGGGCGCCGAGTCGTCCGCCGCGACGGCGGCCGGGGTCCGGGCGCGCACCTTCCGGCTGCTGGGGCCGAGACGTCCCTCGTCGTCCCGGGCCCGCACGGTGAAGACATACATGGTGGACGGCCTGAGCCTGGTGACGTCCACCATGTGCTCCGAACCGGGCACTTCCCGGACCTTCGTGGTGCCGCGATAGACCTCGTAGACCCGGACGCCCGGGCTGTCCGTCACCGTGTTCCACATGACATGGACGCTGGTGGCGCTTCCGGCCGTGGCGGTGACGCCCGTCGGCACGGCGGGCAGCCGCTCGCTCCCGCCGTCGTCCGCGCCGCCCCATCCGCAGGACGTCACCAGCAGCAGCGCGCCAAAGATCACGAATGGCGGAATGGCAACGCGTCGCACGGCTCTGCCTCCCCGGGGACGGCATGATGGCCCTGACAGCAAAGGTCCGGACCAATATGGCTCCTCCAGTGCGAACGCAGCAAGAGGGCGGCCGTATTGGTGACCATCCGCGAAAGTTACGTATGCTGAGGTTCCTCTTGGCCGAACTCCCCTGGAGGGCAGGGGTGTTCGTGCCTGTGGCGCGGAACGCTGTCGTCGCTGATCCCGCGCCGGCGCGGGTGGCCGGGGTGCCCTGGGCCGACACCGGTTCAGGCCCCCGGCGCCTGTCGAGGGGCGACGGGACGTCAGACGCCTTAGCCCGCCCGGGCTCCAGCCGTGGCCGCCGACCGGACCGGCAACACCGGATCGGGCCGGGCGCCCGTCAACGTCACCATGAGAGGGTTCCTCATCGTGCGTGTCCAGTCGCTGACGCTGGCCGCGGCCGGCGCCGCCCTGCTCGCCGCCAGCACCTTTCCCGTCCCCGCCGCCACCGGCTCCCACTCCGGACCGGCGGCGCGCACCGAAGGGCGGGTCCGCGCCGCCGACCTGCTGGCGCGGGTGCGTCACTGCGTCCCCGTCTCACGCGGTGGCTCCCGCACCGACGAGAGGTCGTCCGCGTCCGTCCGGGTGTGCGCCACCCGCCACGCCGTCTTCTGGAAGGCCGACATGGACGTCGACTGCGACGGGCAGCCCACCGTCCGGTGCAACCGCCGTGCCGACCCGGTCTACTCGAGGGCCACCGCGTTCCATCAGTCCGACGGCCGCTACCTGAACGCCGAACGGCTCCCGTACATCGTGGTGCCGGCCCCGAGCCGCATCTGGAACCACCGGGCGTGCGGCGTCCACGGGGGTTCCGTCGCCGCCGTCGTCTACCGGGGCCGGGTGTGGTACGCCGTGGTCGGGGACACCGGTCCGCGCGGGATCATCGGCGAGGCCTCCTACGCCACGGCACACGCCCTGGGCATCGACCCCGACCCGAGTACGGGCGGAGTGGCCTCCGGTGTCACCTACATCGTCTTCAAGGGCTCCCGGGTGAAGCCCATCGAGGACCACGCGGCGGCCGTCGCGACCGGGGAACGGCTGGCCGGCCGGTTCGTGCGCCGCGGCTGACCCCTCCCGGACCGGCGCACGGCCCCCTCCGACGGCATCCGCCCCCAGGCCCTCGACGCCCGGGCCCGGCGGCGGTTGCCCGGCGGCGGATGCGTCCCGCCCCGGTCAGACCTTCCGGTACGTGTACGCCTCCATGGCCGCGGCCTGCACCGCGTCGAGGTCCGCCCCGGCGGAGGCCGTGACGACCGCGGCCACCGCGCCCTCGACGAACGGGGCGTCCACCAGGCGTGTGTCGTGGGGGAGTTCGTCGCCCTCCGCGATCAGCGCCTTCACGGTGAGCACCGCGCTGCCGAGATCGGTGAGCACGGCGACGCCGGCGCCCCGGTCCACGGCGGCGGCCGCGGCGCTGACCAGCTCGGCGC
>NZ_JBHYKH010000739.1:0-3341 GCF_042741275.1 Streptomyces sp. NPDC058964 | reverse complement strand
GCGGCGGGGGGCCCCCCCCCCGGCGGGGCCCGCCGAGCCCACCCACCCCGCGGCCGCCCACGCCCCCGGGGGGGGGGGGGTGGGTGGGGGGGGCCCCCCCCCCCCCCCCACGCCCGTGGGGGCGGCCCCGGTCATCCCCTAGACCGGAGCCGCCCCCCAATCCGTCGGACCACCCCTCACGACGCCGCACACCGCACACCCGGAAGCGATGATCATGACCCTGACGACCACGCGGATCAGCTCGGACTGGCCCTGCCAGGTGAAGACGCCCGGCAGCTACGACTGGGAACGCTCGGCGGCCAAGTGGCTGCGCGAGCTGGTACCGGCCCGCTACGCCAGTTACCCGGCGCTCATCCGCCACCCCGTGCTGCTCGCCCGGCACGCCCAGATCCAGGTCCAGCAAGAGATCCGGGTGGCACGGACGGCCCTGCAGACGGCACGGGCCGAGCTGCCCGTCCTGGGCATGCCCGAGTCGGTCATCGAGCACACGATCAAGATGTACGCGGCCGAGGTGCTCCAACTGCAGCACATCGCGCGCAGTGTCCGGGCGGTGACCGAAGCGCTGGTCGCCCGCAGCACCGGACGCTGACGCCGCCGCCGCGCCCGGCCGTCCGGAGAAGGGGGTTCCGCAGGGGCGTGATCGGACGGTGTCACCTGTGCGATGCTCATCGCGTGACGAGCGAGCCCGCACCGCCCCCGGAGAGCGGCACCGCCCCCGAACTGACGGCGCTGTACAAGGTCGTGGCCCGGCAACGGGCCGAGCTGGACCGGCTGCAGGACCTGGCGGCGACGTCGGCCGTGCTGGAGCGGGCCAAGGGCGCGCTCATGGCCGTGACGGGCTGCACCCCGGACGTCGCCCACGAGGAACTCGTCGAGCGTGCCAGGACCGGGAACCGCACCCTCATCGAGGAGTGCTGGATCACGCTCGGCGCCCTCAGGCCCCCGCCGGACCGCACCGCCGACGGCACGGGCTCCGCCGAGGAGTCGACTCCCACCGGGACCGGACGCGCCCGGTCCGCACGGACCGCCTCCTGGGGCACCCCGGCCGCGGGGACCGACGCCGACTCCGAGATGCTCGCCCGGCTGGGCAGGGCTCTGGTACGGGTCGGCTCACCCCGGGAACTGGCCGTGTGCCTGCTGGAACACCTCGGCCCCGACGTGGGCGCCGACGCCGTGATGCTCTACGGCCTGCGGCCCGACGGCGGACTCGAACTCGTCGGACACGCGGGCGTCGACGAGACCCTCGCGGCCCAGTGGGACCGGATACCGCCGCTGAGCGGGGTCCCCGCGCTGGAGGCGCTGCGCTCCCGGGAGCCGCGCTGGCTGGAGGACCCCGCCACGGACCGGACGCGGTACGTGCTGGTAGCGGACACCGCCGAGCGGTGGCTGTCGCGTGCCTGGCTCCCCGTACCGGCGGCCGCCGTGGCACTGGGCGTCCTGCGTCGGCACGACGGCCCCTTCACGCCGCACCAGCGCGAACTCCTGCGTGCCGTCGCCCGGCTCTGTGCCGGCCGGCTGCGCGCCCTCGACTCTGCGCAGGAACCCGCCTCGGAAGAGACCACCGACACGCTGCGGGCGGTGTTCGACGCCCTCCCGGGCGCGGCGGTCCTGCTCACCCCGCTGCGTGCCGCCACCGGAGAGGTGGAGGACTACCGAATAGACGCGGCGACCCCGCAGGCGGTGGACGTCCTCGGCCGGACCGGACGTGAACTGGTCGGCATGCGCATCCTGGAGTGCTATCCGTCGGTCGCGGGCGAGCCGTTGTGGCAGGGTTACCTGACGGCGCTCTCCGGCGGAGAGCCGTACGAGGGCGAACCGTTCGCGTACCACGAGATCGTGGACGGGCTGCCGGAGACCGCCACGTACTCGGTGCGGGCGACCCGGCTGGGCGGCGGACTGCTGGTGACCTGGATCCGGCACAACCACTCGACCCGGCAGGAACAGCGGCTGGCGGACGTGCAGCGGCTGGGCAACCTCGGCTGGGCGACCTGGAACCTGGCCACCCTCGAGGTGATCTGGTCGCCGCAGGTCTACGCCCTCCTGGAGCGGGACCCCGCACGCGGTCCGGTCCGCCTGCAGCAACTGCCGGACCTCGTCCTGCCCGAGGACGCGCCCGCACTGTCCCGTGCCGTGACCGAACTCGTCGGCGCCGGGCAGCAGTTCGACGTGCCGTTCCGGATCAGATGCGCGTCCGGCGTACGGCATCTGCGGATCGTCGCGGAAGCGGTGGCGGACCCGGACGGCAAGCCCATCGAGGTGCACGGCTTCGTGCAGGACCTCACCGCACTGCGCAACGCGGAGCTCGCGCTGGTGGAGAGCGAGCGGGCCAACCTCCTGCAGCGCGGGGTCCTGCAGGCCGAACGGGCCATGGCGATCAGGCTGCAGCACGCCCTGCTGCCGCTGCCGAAGGCGGCCGTGCGGCTGGCCGGGCTGCGCGTCGAAGTCGCCTATCTGCCCGCCCAGTCGGAGATCCACGTCGGCGGCGACTGGTTCAGCGCCATCGAACTGCCCGGCGAGGACGCGCTGTTCGTGATCGGGGACGTGGCGGGTCACGGCATCGACGCCGTCGCCACCATGGCCCAGCTCCGCTTCACCGCGAAGGGCATGGTCAGCACGGGTTCCTCGCTGACCGGCGCGCTCGCACGGCTGAACACGCTGCTGCTGCACTCACGGGACAGCAACACCACCGCCACCATCGTCCTCGCCCGCTACGACCCCGAGGGGCACCGGCTGGTGTGGGCGCAGGCCGGACACCTTCCACCGCTGCTCCTGCGCCAGGGCGAGGCGCACTACCTCGACCGGCCCGAAGGCATCCTGCTCGGGGCGAGCACCTCCCCCGCCTACGAGTCCGCGGAGTGCCGTCTGGAACCCGGGGACCGCCTGCTGCTGTACACCGACGGTCTGGTCGAGCGCCCCGGCGAGGGCCTCGACGTGGGCCTCGCGCGCCTCGCCCGGGCCGTGCTCGCCGACGGCAGCGAGGAGACCGGCTCCCTGGAGGAGCTGCTCGCCGCGATGCTGAAGGGCGAGCGGCGGGACGACGTGTGCGTCCTGGACATCCGGGTGCCACTGCGGGAGGCGTAGCGCCTCGGGCCGGTCAGTCCTCGTCGCGGTGCCGCCAGTACCAGCACAGGCCCACGACCAGGGCGAGCAGGAAGACGGCGGGCAGCACGAGGCCCGGGATGCGGGAGCCGCTCATCGGGAGGCCTTTGGTTCAGGGCGGCGGGACGCCGTACGGAAGGCTGCCCATGATGATGACCCGCGGCGGCCTTCCGTCCCCCCCGTTTTCCCGAGTCGTTGCCGCAGGTTCGAAACCCCGGGGGCTGCGTCATCCCACCCGGTGT
>NZ_JBHYKH010000738.1:0-3343 GCF_042741275.1 Streptomyces sp. NPDC058964 | reverse complement strand
ATCCGGGGCACCGTCCTGGTCGTGCTCGCTGCCGCGTCGGGCCATGCCCGATCGGAGTCGATCCAGCAGTCCGTACAGCGTGGCTCGGTCGTCGTCGCTGATGTGTCCAGGGGTGCTTTGACCGGGATGCTTTGCCGGGTTGGGCCGCGCTGCTGGCTCCCGTTACGGTTGGATGCAGGGACACTTGGTGTCGCCGCTGTGTCCGCTGGGAGGCCAGAACGGCAGCCCAGCGAAGAGGCGTAGGGGCGGATGTCTAGAAGTGAGAACAACGAGGGACGCCGTGTTCGGCGAGCCGGAGTCATCCGACGCGTCCAGGTCGCCCTGTTCGGTCTCGCTGTCCTGCTGGTCGGAGTCCGTGTCTGGGAACGGGAGCACAGGGGTGCTTCGAACTCGATCGTGTTCGGTCTGATGGCCGCATCAGCACTTTCCATCGGAGTTCTGGAGCGCTATCGGGCGAGCATGACCAAAAGATCCTGATGACCAGTGCTGTGATCGCACAGGCTCGCCAGGCTGCGGGTGCGAGGGGGCGTCCGCCCCAGCGGATGCCCTTCTCGCTGCGGCGGCGGGCGCGTTCCTTGCGCTGGGCGGCGAGCACGTCCGGGTGGCGCGCGTTGTCGTTGAGCCAGCGCAGGTAGGGTGCAGGGCCCACGTCTGCGCGGGGTGGCTGCGATGGTTTGAGTTCGCAAGGGTGAACTGCCGCAGTGGGCCGAAGTGGGCCTCGATCGGGTTGGCCCAGGAGGCGGAGGTCGGGGTGAAGCACAGATCGGCCTTGTTCTTCTTCGCCCAGCGGCGGATGTCCGCGCCGGTGTGGGCGGAGAGGTCGTCCAGGATGATGTAGATCGGGGCGCCGTGGGGTCGGGCGGCGCGGATCGACTTCAGCGCGGCCAGGCTGTTGGCAGTGCTCTTACGACGGCGGTTGACGCCCCACAGGTTGTCGTCGCCGACGGACTAGCAGCCGTGAATGTAGGTCACGTCATGGGTGCGGCGGTATCGCGACTCCGGAGATCCCAGCCGAGGTGGTCGGGATCCTCGGGCTCCCGAGCCTGGGCACGGTGGCGAACGCCTGGCAGCGCGGTGCCGAGTGCATATGGGGCGGCGAGCGCCTGGCCGCCGAGACCTCCGTAGACCTCGGCGAGCACCCGCTCCCGCACGGTACGACGGCCTACCCGCGAGCCTGCCGACGGTGCGCGCCCGACTAGGGTCATCGCGCGCTGTTCGGTCACGGCTCGCACTGCCAGCTGTGCGCGGGCAAGGAGACGGCCGTCGACTGCATCGTTGGGAGAGTCTCGTACCGGATCACCACGGAGGCCGGCGATGACACCGGCCTCCGTCGAAGCCGCTGCCGCGACTGCTGCCGAACGACGTCAGCGGGCGAGTGCATCCGTTGGCCGGGCGGCTGCTACTGCTGGCTGGAGCATCCCAACGGTGGCGCGCATTGCACCGGGCCGCTCCACCCCGATCGGCGGCGGCACCTCGACCACTACAACAGGAAGACGTCACCACTGGAGGCGAACGGTGCCGATCGGGCCGCCCGCGAACGGTCCCGAGACGGTCCGGTCGGGGGTGTCGCAGTGTGCTCCTCGATGCGAACTCATGGTAGGACGGTCGCCGAGGTCTCTCGACCTGGTCACGGGGGCGGCAGCGGCCTTGGCATGTCGCCTGCGGTCGTCGCGGTGCTGTACTTCGGTGTTGTATCGCACGGCCCCTTGACCACCGCCTCAAGCGTTCACGCCGAGCGTGGCCTGATTGTCTGTCACATCAGGTGGCGAAACCGTTCGAGTTCTGGAGTACTGCAACACCATGAGTGCCCGGTACTCTGTCGGCGTCCGGGCGGACTCCGGCCCCCGAGGAAAGGGCCTCTGCCGCCATGGACTTGACTGCCACCTTCCAGCTGACCGACCGGGAGTACCGCGGTCTGATGCGCCACTCCCCGCTCACCCGTCTTTTCACCGCCGTCAGCCTGTTCCCGGTCCTGACCGGCACCCTCCCCCTCCTTTTCGGCGACTCGAATGCGTGGTGGCTGGCCGTCTTCGGGCTCGGCATGCTGATCTACGTCGAAACCCTCGCCGTACACATCTCAGCGCGTAAAGTCACGGCCCAGCTGCCCGGGCCGTGGACGCTGCATCTGACCGAGGAAACGTACACACTGCGCACAGCTTCCTCCGGAGGTGTGGTGGCCTGGAGCGCCTGTCATTCTGTCAGGGAACGCGGTGGCTTCTGGTTCCTGGGGACGAGCAGGCTAACGGCCGAGGTCATCCCGAAGCGGGCTTTCGACGAGCACCAGCAGGCCGACCTCGCCGCATTCTTGGCCCGGCGACTTCCTCCGGCGAGAGAGCCCTGGTGCCGGATGTTCGCCTGATGCCGCAGCCGCACGCGCGGCGGGCTGTGACCGGTCCGGCCGGCCTGGACGGCTCGCCTATGAAGTGGGGCGTCCAGCGCCGTCTCCGTCTTGTTCATGCCCATACGTGAGTGTGCGGACGCACCTTCCGGCGGCCGGTTGGCCGTGTCTGGGCTTGTGGGGGTGATGGCGGGGCATACGGAGTTTCACCTCACCCGCTTGGAAGGAGCGCGTTCATGCTTGGGATTGTGGCGGCGGTGTTGTTCTTCTTCGCGTTTTTGATCAATGCGGCGGATATCAGTACCAGCGATGCGTTCTCTTCGACGAACGTGATGTTGCTGGGGCTGACGGCTTTGGCTCTGCACGTGGCAGGGTTCGGCACCGGCTGGATGTCCAGGCGGCGGCGCTGACCCTGCACTGATGCGCCGGTGACCCGGCCGGGCGCCCGGGTGTATCGAGTGACCTGATCTCTCCGGGCGCGATGCAGGCGTCTTCCCCCCGGTCGACTCGACAGATGCGGTCGGCTCGGGCTGGAGGGTGCGGGATGAGGCGGACCAGTTGAAGGCCTGCTGCGACCGCTCTGGTCACGGCGTTCAGACTCCACACCGCCCCGTGCAGGCCGCCCGATGTCCGGAAAACCGGAGAGCTATGATCGCCCCTCCTGCGTGAAGGGGTAGTGGAGTGAACAACCGGGCAACGAAGTGGGCGATGGCCGCGACCCTGGTCGCAGTGTCCGTCTCCGGATGTGCGTGGGAAGACTACCCGCAGGCCAAGAATGTGCGGAACGCCCAGCTCGTGGGCACCTGGCGCTCCCCGGACTGCAACGCAAGCCTGACCTTGAATCCGGATAAGTCTGCGTCGGTCTCTGGCGTGCCGACCGATATGCCGCCTGCCGGACTTTCAGGACAGACTAAGGGCTGTCCCGTAACCCCTGGTCAGGGGTGAGATGATCTTGGTGTGGCTGGTGTGATCACGGCGTCGGAGCCGTCTTGGATAGCCCCGTTC
>NZ_JBHYKH010000737.1:0-3355 GCF_042741275.1 Streptomyces sp. NPDC058964 | reverse complement strand
GCCTCGGCGCGCGCTACGCGGGCATCGACGGCCCGGACCCGGGTCCGTACATGAACGTCGAGAAGCCGCCCCAGGTCAAGGTCCTGGCCGCCGGGCGGCCCACGCCGCTGTGGCATGTCACCGGCTCCCCAACCGACCGCGCCGTCTTCGCGGGCGAGGCGCTCGGGCTGTGGCTGTGGGCGGTGGTGTGGCCGGAGCAGACCGGGCTGATCATGTACGACGAACTGGTGCTGACGGATCTGCGGGAGGCCGGGGCCGAGGCGGAGCTCGTGCCCTGCGGGGCGCTGTCGCCCAGACTGCTGGGACCCTGAGCATCACATGTAGGGGGCGCAACCCGGATACGGGTGTGACAGGGCACCCCTGGACGCCCGCTATCCTTAGGTGTCCCCTTCCGTCCCGTCACCGCCTGGAGTCCGCGTCGTGCGCATCGACATGCACTGCCACTCCACGGCCTCCGACGGCACGGACACCCCGGCCGAGCTGGTGCGCAACGCCGCCGCGGCCGGTCTGGACGTCGTCGCGCTGACCGACCACGACACCACCCGCGGGTACGCGGAGGCCGTCGCCGCGCTGCCCCGGGGGCTGACCCTGGTCACCGGCGCCGAGCTGTCCTGCCGTATCGACGGTGTCTCCATGCACATGCTGGCCTACCTCTTCGACCCCGAGGAGCCCGCCCTGCTCGCCGAGCGCGAGCTGGTCCGGGACGACCGGGTGCCGCGGGCCAAGGCCATGGTCGTCAAGCTGAACGAGCTGGGTGTGCCGGTCACCTGGGAGCAGGTCTCGCGCATCGCCGGCAACGGCTCCGTCGGACGTCCGCACGTCGCCTCCGCGCTCGTCGAGCTCGGTGTCGTGCCCACGGTGAGCGACGCGTTCACCGAGCAGTGGCTGGCCGACGGCGGCCGGGCCTTCGTGGAGAAGCACGAGACCGACCCCTTCGAGGCGATCCGGCTGGTCAAGGGTGCGGGTGGCGTCACCGTCTTCGCGCACCCGGCGGCCGCCAAGCGGGGACGCACGGTCCCCGAGGCCGCCATCGCCGAGATGGCCGCCGCCGGACTGGACGGCATCGAGGTCGACCACATGGACCACGACGCCGAAGCCCGGACGCGCCTGCGCGGGCTCGCCGCCGACCTGGGACTCCTCGTCACGGGGGCCTCGGACTACCACGGCAGCCGCAAGAACGTGGCGCTGGGCCAGTACACGACGGACCCCGAGGTGTACGGGGAGATCACGCGGCGGGCCACGGGGGCGTTCCCGGTGCCGGGGACCGGCGGAGCCTGAGGCCCGCCCTCGCACGCCCACCTTCACCTTCTTTCCCGCAAGGCCTCCTCACGCATGTTCGACGTCGCCGTCTTCGGCTCCCTCTTCCTGACGCTTTTCGTCATCATGGATCCCCCCGGGATCACTCCGATCTTCCTCGCCCTGACCGCCGGCCGCCCCGCCAAGGTGCAGAAGCGGATGGCGTTGCAGGCCGTCTGCGTGGCCGGCGGCGTGATCGCCGTCTTCGGGCTGCTCGGCCACCAGATCCTGGACTATCTGCACGTCTCCGTCCCCGCGCTGATGATCGCGGGCGGACTGCTGCTCCTGCTCATCGCGCTCGACCTGCTCACCGGCAAGACGGACGAGCCCCAGCAGACCAAGGACGTCAACGTCGCGCTCGTCCCGCTGGGCATGCCGCTGCTGGCCGGGCCGGGCGCGATCGTGTCCGTCATCCTGGCCGTCCAGAAGGCCGACAGCGTGGCCACGCAGGTGTCGGTGTGGTCGGCGATCCTCGCCATCCATGTCGTCCTGTGGCTGGTGATGCGCTACTCGCTGCTGATCATCCGGGTGATCAAGGACGGCGGCGTGGTCCTGGTGACGCGGCTCGCGGGCATGATGCTCTCCGCGATCGCGGTGCAGCAGATCATCAACGGCATCACTCAGGTGATCAAGGGCACCTGAGCCGCCGGATGCGCGAAACCCCCGTACGGCATCCGTGCCGTACGGGGGTTTCGAAGCTTCTGCGGTGATCCGCGTCTGTTACGAGGCCGTGGTCTCGGCCGGTCGGATCCACAGCCGCTGCCCGATGGCGGCGGCCTGCTGAACGATCCGGTTGACGGAGGCGGCGTCCACGACGGTGCTGTCCACGGTGGTGCCGTCGACCTCGTCGAGTCGCATGATTTCGAAGCGCATGGCCTCTCCCTTCGTCTGGTCATCCTCCTGAGGAGAACTACTGGCTACGTGAGTAGTCAACGGGCTGCGTGTTACAAACATTCCCTACGCTAAAGAAATTTTTCGAACGACTAATTACCTACTGGTAACTGGTCGTCGCGAGACTGACCGGGACCGGTTGTGTTCGCAGCGTGACCGCCGGGACAATGGAGGCGATGAACGACGACCTCGCGGCCCTCCGGGCCCGCATCGACCGCACGAACGAGCTGCTGCAGCGCATGCTCGCCGAAGTGGCGAAGACGCCCTCGACCCATGCGATCTTCGTCGACGCGGGGTACCTGTACGCGGCCGCGGGCCGGCTGGTGGCCGGGACCGAGGACCGCCGCGCCTTCGACCTCGATGCCGAGGGCCTGATCGAGGCGCTCATCGACCGCGCCCGCACGATCTTCGCGGACAGCAGGCTGCTACGGGTCTACTGGTACGACGGCGCCCGGCGCCGCATCCACACCGCCGAGCAGCAGTCCATCGCGGAACTCCCCGACGTGAAGGTCCGCCTCGGCAACCTCAACGCCAACAACCAGCAGAAGGGCGTCGATTCACTCATCCGCTCCGACCTGGAGTCGCTCGCCCGTCACCGCGCCATCAGCGACGCGGCTCTCATCGGCGGCGACGAGGACCTGGTGTCCGCGGTGGAGGCGGCGCAGGGGTACGGCGCCCGCGTCCACCTCTGGGGCATCGAGGCCCCCGAGGGACGCAACCAGGCGGAGCCGCTGCTCTGGGAGGTCGACAGCCAGCGCACCTTCGACCTCGACTTCTTCAAGCCGTACGTCTCCCGGCGCACCGCGCCCGCTTACGAGAGCACCGCCAACCGGCCGAGCCGCGAGGACGTCCGCTTCGTCGGCGCGCAGATCGCCGCGAAGTGGCTGTCCGCGCGCGGCCGGGACGCCCTGGTGGAGCTGCTGCCCGGACATCCCTATCTGCCCGGCTCCGTCGATCAGGATCTGCTCGTCGAGGCCGAGGGCCTGCTCCAGTACTCCCTGCGCGGCCAGGCGGACCTGCGTCGCGCACTGCGGGACGGCTTCTGGGAGCACCTGCAGAAGCAGTACTAGCCCCAACGCCGTTCAGTTAAGGCCTGGGGCCGCTTGTCAAAGCCGTAGGCAAAGCAGCGGAGCTGCCGTAGAAGAGGTCTGTCACTCCAAGACATCCT
>NZ_JBHYKH010000736.1:0-3358 GCF_042741275.1 Streptomyces sp. NPDC058964 | reverse complement strand
TGAGTTCTCAAGGAACGGTCGCTTCCTTTGTACTCACCCTCTCGGGCTTTCCTCCGGGCGCTTCCCTTCGGTCTTGCGTTTCCGACTCTATCAGACCCTTTCGGCGTCCGATTCCCGGTCGGCGGGATTTGTCGCGGGCTTTCGGCTTTCGCCTGTCGGCCTTTCGACATTCACTACGTTAGCGGATCCTCCCGGTAACTCATAATCGAGTCCCGCGGGCTCGAATTTGGGCATGCGGGCACGCCAAAATTCGCCCCCGTCAGAGGGAAATCGCAGGTAGTGGGTGGCCGCTCCGGCTGCTGGCGATTGCCGTACCCGGTTCAGCGGCTCGGGCCACATTACGCACCTTCCAAGGGCGCGTCAACTTGAACGGCGCTTGGGTACGTGGGCCCGGTAGGGGGCTCACGGTTGGGTCGTTGGCCATCCAGAAACGCCAGGGATGGACGCCCCTGTCGCCGACCAGACCGGTGCGGGGGCCGTTGCGTACCTGGTCGGGGGCCACGGCGGTGCCGCTCAGCAACCTCAGTGGCGTCTCCCCGACGGCGCACGCGTCCGTGCCGTCGAGGGCGCGGTCCACGTCCACGGCCGTGGCCGGGCAGGCGGGCCCTTTGGCCAGTTCCTTGTCATTTCGGGCCGAGAGTCGGCGTTTGCGCGTGAGCTCCGCACCTTCGACGACCTCCCCCGCGCGCAGCAGGACGGCACTCGCCGTGCCCTCCGGACCAGTCACCCGACCGGCCAGTAACGCGCCACGCTCGCGCGGTCACACGTCTTCGGACCCAGCTCCGCGCCGGCCCACCGGCGAGCCGCGAGCAGGGCGCACAGCGGCTCAGGCTCCGGCGGACGGCTTGGCTCTCGGGCTCAGTCGGTACGCCGAGACCGTTGGATCGCCGGCGAGGTAGAAGCGGTGCTGCCAGTCATGGGCTTTGCTCACGCCTACCCGAGGACCGACCCGGATGAGCGCGGCGGGTACGGGGTCACCCTCGGACAGCGCGACCGAGGCGCCTGTCAGCAGGTCTGTGCCGTTGTGCTCTGCCGTGATGCCGAGCGCTTGGCAGAAGTTCCCCGGACCCCGCGCGAGACGCGGACTCTCGACCTTGCCCCCTCGCCGCTCGCGGGCCAGGTCTTCCCCTTCGATGACCCTGCCTGCCCGGATGAGGACAGCCGTAGCGATGCCGTCTGCCCCGGTGACGACGTTGGCGCACCAGTGGAGTCCGTGAGACCGGTAGACGTACAGGTGTCCCGCACGTCCGAACATGACGGCATTTCGGGGTGTCCTGCCTCGATACGCGTGAGAGGCGGGGTCGGCCGAACCGGAGTACGCCTCGGTCTCCGTGATCGTGATGCTCACGGTTCCCTCAGGTGTCTCGTGGGTGAGGATGGCACCGAGCAGCTTGGGGGCGACTTCTTCAGCGGGGTGAGCAAGATCCATGACGTTCATGCTGACCGCCTTGACATGCCATGGGTGAAGTAGACGTACACGTGTCCGGGGGGACCGAACATCACGTCATTGCGGGGTGTGCGGCCGCGACAGGCGTGCGAGCCGGGGTCGTTCGGGCCGTCGTACGCCTCCACCTCCGTAAGGCGCACCTCGATGGGGCCGTCCGGGGTCTGCCGTACGAGGATCCGGCCGAGGAGGTCGGGGGCGACTTCCAGTACGGGGCGGTCGAAGAACTTCCTCGGCAGTGGCGTACCGTCCCGGGGCGCGATCATGTCGTACGAGCGTAGTCCAGACGGGTCTGCGCCAAGGACTGGTCAAAGGATCCCCCGCTTGCCAGGGTGTGGCCCGGAACCGGGCGCGTCCGGATCGCGTTTGTAGGGATCAGGGATCCACACGTAAAGGGAGAGTCATGGGGTTCAAGAAGCTGCTCGCGAGCCTGGGGGCCGGTGGGGCTTCGGTGGAGACGGTGCTCACCGAGGTCAACGTCGTTCCGGGCGGTGTCGTCCAGGGCGAGGTGCGGATCCAGGGCGGGTCCGTGAACCAGGACATCGAGGGACTGTCCGTGGGCCTGCAGGCACAGGTCGAGGTGGAAAGCGGCGACCAGGAGTACAAGCAGAACATCGAGTTCACCAAGGTGCGGCTCGGTGGTGCGTTCCAGCTGCAGGCCGGCGGCGTGCACACCGTGCCGTTCGGGCTGGAGATCCCCTGGGAGACGCCGGTCACCATGATCGACGGGCAGGCGCTGCGCGGCATGCACATCGGTGTGACCACCGAGCTGGAGATCGCCCGTGCGGTGGACTCCGGTGACCTGGACCCGATCAACGTGCACCCGCTGCCGGCGCAGAAGGCGATCCTGGACGCCTTCATCCAGCTGGGCTTCCGCTTCAAGAACGCGGACCTGGAACGCGGCCACATCCGGGGTACCCGGCAGCGGCTGCCGTTCTACCAGGAGATCGAGTTCTACCCCCCGTCGCAGTACCGGGGTCTGAACCAGGTCGAACTGAGCTTCGTGGCCGACGAGCACGCCATGGACGTCATTCTCGAAATGGACAAGAAGCCGGGACTGTTCAGCGAGGGCAGTGACACCTACCGGTCGTTCCAGGTCGGTCTGCACGACTTCCACGGGACCGACTGGGCGGCATACCTCAACCAGTGGCTGTCCGAGGTCGGCAGCAAGCGCAACTGGTTCTAGGCTCGGGTCCTACTGAAGGAACCGATCAGGAGGTACCGAGGTGACCGAGCTCAAGAGGCGGCCGCTCCCCCATGACTTCCACCCGCCCGTGCCGTCGTTCACGGTCACGAGTGAGGACGTCGAGGAGGGTGCGACCCTCAAGGACGCTCAGGTCTACGCGGCGGGCAACACCTCGCCGCAGCTGCGGTGGGAGGGCTTCCCGCCCGGGACCAAGAGCTTCGCCGTGACGTGCTACGACCCGGACGCCCCGACGGGCAGCGGGTTCTGGCACTGGGTCGTGTTCGACATCCCGGCCTCGGTGACCGAGCTGCCGGCGGGTGCGGGCAGCGGCAAGTTCGAGGGACTGCCGGAGGGTGCGGTCCAGGCGAGGAACGACTACGGGTCGAAGGACTTCGGTGGTGCCGCGCCGCCGCCCGGGGACGGACCGCACCGGTACGTCTTCACGGTGTACGCGGTGGACCAGGAGAAGCTCGGTCCGGACTCCGACGCCTCGCCCGCCGTCGTCGGCTTCAACCTGCGGTTCCACGCGATCGCGCGCGCCCAGCTCATCGGTGAGTACGAGAACCCCGCCGGGGGCTGACCCACGCCGATTCAAACGAGCGTTCAATGAAAGTTTTCCCTCCCCGTGTATTGGAAGTTATAAGGGGCGGGCATTTTTTATTTCGTTGTCCATATCGGAGAGCCCGTACAGAGTTTATACAATCCCCCCCGGTGGTGTGAGGTTCACA
>NZ_JBHYKH010000735.1:0-3363 GCF_042741275.1 Streptomyces sp. NPDC058964 | reverse complement strand
ACCCGACCCGTCCCCCGGCGAGCCCGATGCGGGCCCCGGCCCGCCCGGCTCCGGTCCGGCACCGCGCGGGCCGCTCCCCTTCCCCCGCGGCCGGCAGCCGTCGCGGGAACCGCCCTCGTACGGAACCGAGTTCGGCGCGGACTCGCTCAGCGCCCCGGCCGCGACTGCCGCTGCGACCACCACAGCCCCGCCGCGCCCGCCGCGATCAGCGCGGCACCGGCCGCCCCGAGCGGCAGCACGTCATGGCCCACCCCGGTCTTGGGCAACTGGTCGCCGCCAGGGGCCACCGGCTTGTTGTCGGTGCCGAGCAGCAGCGGGGTGGCCGGGGCGTTCGGCGACGGGTTCGTCGTACCGAAGGGCACCGGGCCCTGCTGCCAGAAGGTCTTCTTCCCGTCGGCGCTCTGCACCGGCAGGCAGATCTTCCCGGCCTTGCCCAGGTCGTACGTCGCGTCGACGGCGTACGACTTCGAGCTGCCCGCGGCGAGTTTGCCGACGGGGCAGCTGAATCCGCTGTTCGAACCTTCCGGCAGGTCCTTTTTCGCGATGGCGTCACAGCCCTGAACGCCCGTGACCCTCAGGCCGTCGAAACCGACCACCAAAAGCCTGATGTCGCCGCTGTCCTTGCTTCCGTCGTTCTTGACCGTGGCGGTAATCGCCGTCTTTTGCGAACTGTTGTCCACCGAGATCTTCGCGGGCAGCAGCGTGCTCAGCTTCACGCCCGCCGGTGCCTCGTCGACCGCCTTTCCTCCCTTGCTGCTTCCCGGTCCCTGGTCATCGGCGGCGGCCGTGAACGGAAGGATCATCACGGCGGAGAAAGATGCCGTGAGCAGTGATCCCGTGATGGCCGCCATGCGACGAGAACTCATGTTCGTCCCCCTTGCAACCCCCTGGACTGCGCCTGAATTCGCAGTACTTGAAGAGGTACCACAAGATTTCTCCGCACTATGCTGGTACGGCACGAAGTGTGACCATTGTGTTTCTATTGGTGCGGTCGTTGAGGGGGGTGCGGCGGATTGTCGGGGAATGCGAGGAGCGGCGGGTTTCCAGGGTTACTGGTGACGGGGCGGTACCGGCTGGTCGAAAGCATCGGCCAGGGTGGAATGGGCCGCGTGTGGCGGGCCGCCGACGAAATGCTGGACCGGCCGGTGGCGGTCAAGGAAATGCGCATAGACGGCCTGGACGCGGAGGACACGCGCACCCGCCGCGAACGCACGTTGCGCGAGGCCAGGGCGACGGCCCGGATCGACCACCCCAATGTCGTGCGCATCTACGACGTCGTCGACGAGGGCGAACGCCTGTGGATCGTCATGGAGTTGGTCGCCGGACGCTCGCTGGACCGGATCATGGTCGAGGAGGGGCCGCTGGGTCCGCGCGAGACGGCACGGATCGGGCTGGGGCTGGTGGCCGCGCTGCGGCAGGTGCACGCCGGCGGAGTGCTGCACCGGGACATCAAGCCCGGCAACGTCCTCGTCGAGCGTGGCGGTCGGCGCGTGGTGCTGACGGACTTCGGCATCGCGGCCATCCAGGACGCCAAGGCGCTCACCATGGTCGGCATGCTGGTGGGCTCCCCCGACTACATGGCCCCCGAGCGGGTGTCCGGGCGCCCGCAGGGCCCGCCGTCCGACATCTGGTCCCTGGGCGCGACCCTCTGCGCAGCCCTGGGCGGCCGCTCCCCCTTCTCCCGTGACACGACGCTGGCGACGCTGCACGCGGTGCTCTACGAGGAACCCGAACTCCCCGTCGCGGCGGGCCCGCTGCGGGACATCCTGGCGGCGCTCCTGGAGAAGGAGCCGACGGTCAGGGCCGGCCTGGCCGAGGTGGAGGACGCCCTGTGGCCGGTCGCGTACCCCCCGACGACTCCGACCCTGCCGGTGGGCGAGCGCCGCCGGACCGGCGCCGACGCGGAAACCGGCGAGGCGGAACCGGCGAGTCCGGGCGAGGCCGAGCAAGTGGGGAGGGCGGGTCCCGGACGTTCCGGGCCGCCGGGGGCCGCAGCGGTGCCGGCGCCCGAGCCAGAGCACGAGCCAGAGCCGGGATCGGCATCAGGACCGCAGCCCGGTCCCGCCCCAGCGCCCGCCCACCCCCCCTCCCCGGCGTTCGTGGAGGTGCCCCGCGCGCGTGCGGGGGGTGGTGATGCCGGGCAGGACGCCGACGCCGGTGCCGAGCCGGTGCGCGACGCGGTGCCGTCGGCCCCGCCCGTCACCGGTGAGGCCCTGCCCGCGCACCACGACGCCGCCGTCCCGCCGGCCACCGCCGTCCCGCCGGCCACCGCCCCCCGGATTCCCGGCATCCCCGCCGAAGCCGCCTCCGAGCTGCGCTCCGAAGTCCGTTCCGAGGTGCCCTCCAGCAACTCCGCGGGACCGGCCCCCGGAGCCCAGCCCCGCCGGGGCGTCTCCCTCACCCGGGCCCAGGCGGTCACCGAGCGCCGTCCGGGCACCGTGGGCCTCCCGCCGGGCGAACCCCCCGGTCCCGCCGCCCCGGACACCCACCGCTCCGGCCGTCGGCGCACCGGTGTCCTCGCGGCCGTGGGCCTGGTGGCCGTCGCCGCCGTGGTCGCGGTGCTCCTGCGCACGCCGTCCGGCGGGCGGCAGGACGACGCGCACGCCGGCTCCCCACCGTCCGCCTCCGTCTCCTCTGCCTCTTCCCCTTCCGCCGGGGGTGATACGACCAGCCCCCCACCCACCGTCGAGGGCACGTCCAGGCCCCAGAGCCTGCCGCCGGGCGCGCACCGGGAGGCGGGCGGGTTCGCGTGGGCGACGCCGAAGGGCTGGCGGCGGGACGTGAAGACCGGTTCCGAGGTGCACTACACCTCCCCCGACGGCCGTCAGGAACTCGTCGGCAAGTCGTCCCTCGCCCGCGGCAACCTGATGGACACCTGGAGCGCCTCGGAGCAGAGCGCCCGGGAGGGCCAGGACTACACCAAGCTCCGCCTGGAGGAGACGACTTTCCAGCGCCACCCGGCGGTCGTCTGGGAGTACACGTTCACGCTCAAGGGCGTCCACTGGCACGCCCTGCTGCTGGGCTTCGACGCGAACGGGAAGTCGTACCAGGTCAACACCTGGTACCAGCCGGAGAACGAGACACAGGCCCTGAAGACGTACAACAAGGTCAAGGACAGCTTCACCGTGCTGTGAGGAGGTCCGGGAACGCACGGGGGGAGGGAACCCCGGCGGGTTCCCTCCCCCCGTCGCGGTGACGAGACCGCGGACGTCAGCCGACAGGCACCTTGTCGGTCTCGACGTCGGACTCGAGGGCCGCCGTCGAGCGGCCCGCGACGAAAATCTCCAACACCAGGGGGGTTGCCTTGACCCACGCCCCGACCAACAGCGGCAGCATCACGGTCGTGCGCCCGCAGGGCTCCCC
>NZ_JBHYKH010000734.1:0-3371 GCF_042741275.1 Streptomyces sp. NPDC058964 | reverse complement strand
GGGCGTGGCCGCCCGCGCGGGGGGGCGCTTCACACGTGGTCACCCCCCCGCCGCGCCCCCGCCGGCCCGCCGGGGGGCGCGGGGGGCGCCGCGGCGGCCCCCGCCCCCCCCCGGACCCGGCGCTGCGCGACTGCGCCCCCTGGGCGCTGCGCACCGCGCTGCAGGAGCTGCTCGTCCGGCTGCGGGTGTACCGGCCGTACGCGTCCGGTGACGCGGCCTCCGTGGTCACCGAGGAGGCCGCCGAGGAGGCGCGGCTCGCCTTTGCCGTGCCCGAGGAGGGCCGGGCGGTCGACGTGGTGCGCGGCCTGCTGGTCGGGCCCGGTGACGGCCCCGACCTCGCGGAGTTCCGCGCGCGGTTCGCCCAGACCTCGTCGGCTCTGCGCGCCAAGTCCGTGGAGGACACGGCCTTCTACCGCTATGTGCCGCTGCTGTCGGCGACCGAGGTGGGTGGTGACCCGGGCCGGCCGGGGGTGTCTCCGGAGGACTTCCACGCGTACTGCACGCGCGTGCAGCGCGACTGGCCGGTGACCGGGACGGTCGTGTCGACGCACGACACCAAGCGCAGCGCCGATGTGCGGGCGGCCCTGGCCGTGCTGACCGAGTGCCCGGAGCGCTGGGCGGACGTGCTCGCCGAGGTCACCCGCGACGGCGGGGGCGTGCCGGACGCGCAGCTGGCCTGGGCGGCCTGGCAGACGGTGTTCGGGCTTGGCCCGGCGGGTGGGGAGCGCGTCCGGGAGTCACTGCTGAAGCATGTGCGCGAGGCGGGCCTGTACACGAGCTGGACGGAGCAGGAGCCGCCGTACGAGGAGGCGGTGGCGGCGTTCGTCGCGCAGGGACCGTGCGGAGCGCCGGGCGAGCACGTGGCCGCTCTCCGCGGTTCCCTGGAGACCCACATCCGGGCGAACGTGCTGGGCACGGCCCTGGTCCATCTGACGATGCCCGGCGTGCCGGACCTCTACCAGGGCACGGAGGGCGAGTACCGGGCGCTGGTGGACCCCGACAACCGGCGCCCGGTGGGGTTCCCGCCGCAGGATGCGGCCGGCACGTCCGGGACGTCGCGGGAGAAGGCCGCGGTGACGGCGGCGGCGCTGCGGCTGCGTGCGCGGCGGCCGGAGTCCTTCGGCGACACGGCGACGTACGCGGCGCTGGCCGCGGAGGGCCCGGCGGCGGCGCACTGCCTGGCGTTCACGCGCTCCGGGGAGGTGGTGACGGCCGTGACGCGGCTGTCGCTGCGGCTGACGGAGGCGGGTGGCTGGCGGGACACGCGCCTGCCGCTGCCACCGGGACGCTGGGCCGACGTGCTGTTCCCCGATCGGGAGTTCACGGACCACGCACGCGTGGCGGAGCTCTTCGCACGCATGCCGGTGGCGCTGCTGGAGCGGGTGACGGCCACGGCCTGAGGGGCGACGGCACCGGAAGCGGACCAGCGCGCCGGCATGAACGTGGACCGCGCCCCGCAGAAGCTCCACGAAGGCCTCGGCCACGCCGGAGGGCGGCACGCGGGCGCAGGCGGACGGGGCACGCCCACGAGGTCGGCCACGGCCGCGCCGAGGCCGCCTCGGGCGCGGGACGCGGTTCCGCTCGGCCGGCCACCACACCGACCGGACCACCGCAGCCTTCACACGCCCGCACAGGCGGCACGGACACACCCGGAACGGACCGCGCCCCCCGCGGAAGCTGCCGGGGCCTCGCGTCACGGGCGAATGCACCTGGGCGCCCCCTGGAGCCTCCCCCACGATGTCCTTGACAGTTCACCTACGCCGTGCGGCACTGGAAGCGGCGAAGACGGGCGGACGAGTCGGGGGTGAGTCTCCTGCCGGAGCTGCGTTACCCCAGTGTTCCCGAACTGAACGCGGTTGCCCGGGCGTTGGCCGCTCAACGGCCGGGTCTGTGCACTCTGCGTCAGGTGGGCGTGTCGCGCGCGGGCAGACCCCTGCACCTGCTGTCCGTGGGGCATTCCGGACGAGCCGTGCTGGTGGTGGCGGGGGCCCACGCCAACGAGCCGACGGGGGGCCGCACGCTCCTCGTGCTCGCCGAACGGGTTCTGCGCGAACCCGCATTACGGGCCGACACCTCCTGGCACTTCCTGCTGTGCGCGGACCCGGACGGGGCGAGCCTGCACGTGACCCCGGCGCCGCGCAGCCTGCTCGACTACCACCGCGGCTTCTACCGGCCGGCCGGTCCGGAGCAGCCGGAGTGGTCGCCGTCGGTGCTCCCGCCCGACCGGCTGCCGCCCGAGACCAGGGCCCTGACCGGAGTCATCGACGAGCTGCGGCCGTACCTCCAGGTGACGCTGCACGGGACCGATCTGGGCGGCAGCTGGGTGCAGTTGACCAGGGACGTGCCGGGGCTCGCCGAGCCGTTCGCCAAGTCGGCCGCGGAGCTGAACATCCCGGTGGAGACGGGCGCCTCGGACGCGGCGGGCTGGCCCGCCTCGGGGCCCGGCGTGCATGTGATGCCCGGACCGGAGTCGGGCGTGCCCTACCCGAGCATGCCGGACGACGCGCGGCACAGCACCTGGTACCACACCCACCGGTACGGTGGCCTGACGGCGGTGGTGGAGGTACCGATGTGGGCCAGCGACCTGGTGGACGACCTCGCCCCGCACCCGGCACCGCAGGCCGCGATGCGCAGGCTGGCCCTCCGGCTGCGGCGGGACGCGCGGGAGGTGGAGCTGGTGCTGGCCGAGGTGCTGCCGCGGCTGGACGGCGCCGAGGGGCCGCTGCTGCGGGCCGCCAGATGGGGGCTGGGGCTGATCCCGGGCCTGGCCGACGACTGGATCCACACGCCGCCCGTCGACACCACGATGGCGTACGTGGGCAGCGTGGACGCCTTCGGGCGGAGGCTGCCGCTGCGGGCGGCGGCGATGCTGCTGCGGGTCCTCCAGGAGGCAGACGACCGCGCCGCTCCGGGGCTCGAACAGCTCGTCGTCTCCTGGTGCGACGCCTTCGCGGAGCGCTTCCGCGCCCGCTGGGTGCCGCTGGCGGACCAGGTGGAGCACCAGTCGCGCACGGTCCTCACGGCCGCGCAGTACGCGCGCGAGCGGGCGGCCTGAGGCACGGGAGGAACACGGCACGCGCGCGGGAGACACCGTCCGGTACCGCGCACGCGTGCCGCTGTGCTCAGCCGTCCAGCGCGAACAGCTCCCCCGTGCGCGCTACCATCGTGCAGGCGTTCGAGAACGTCTCCTCGTACAGGACGGACCGTCCCTGCCACTCCCCCCGCGCGCGGGCGGTGACGGGGGCGTAGACCATCGGGCAGACGACGTCCTCCTTGGCGGGGACGCTGCCGATGTCGCCGTCCGCCGCGTCCAGTTCGGCACAGGCCTCGGCCGCGTGGGAGTGCCCCCGGGGCGGGTCGCACAGCAGCAG
>NZ_JBHYKH010000733.1:0-3386 GCF_042741275.1 Streptomyces sp. NPDC058964 | reverse complement strand
TAACCCCGCCGCCCCCCCATCCCGCGCGGGCCCCCGGGCGCACCCTGCCGGAACGGGAGTTGTGGGCGCTCGGGTGTTCCGGCCCCTTGAGCGTTCGTCCCGCTCGCCCGCCTGCCGGCAGGAGTAGGCAGTGTCCTCGGCATGGAGGACGGACCAGACGTGGCGGTGGCTCTGCCGAGCGGTGTCGCCGACCGCTCGCGGGCCTGGGACTTCGTGCGCTGGTTCGCCGACAACCGGACGGGCCGTCCGCTGCGGGCCGAAGACGGCCGCCCCCTGGAAGAGTTGGCAGCCGCGGAGGCGGATCTGGGCTGCAGACTTCCCGCCTCCCTGAGGGAAGGGTACGGCCTGTTCGGCCGCCGGGACGATCTGACCCGGCAGCAGGACCCCTTGGTCCCGCCGACCGGGCTCCACGTCGGCGACGCCCTGGGCGGTGTCCTGGTCCTCCGCCGTGAGAACCGTGACTGTGCGTCGTGGGCGATCCCGCTCGACAGGATCGGTGAGGACGATCCTCCCGTGGTGGTGGGATCGCACCGGGGCTGGATTCCCTTCCTCGACCGGATGTCTCGCGCATGGGTCGAGCTGGTGCTGAGCGAGTCGCTCTTCGAGGCGGGTGATCTGTACGACGCCTGCGAGCTGCCGGGCGCGCTGGTGCCCGGACTCCGTCGTCGCTACGCCCGGGTCGGTCTGCCCGACCACCCCGTGTGGGCGAGCGACGTGGACTCACCCGCGCGCCGGTACGCGGCGCCCGGCCGGCTGCTGCGCCGAGACGGCCTTGAGAACCGCTGCCGGATGCACGCGCGGCCGCACGACTGCCGATCTCCACGTTGTCCGCGTTGACCTCCCCGGCCGTTGGACCGATGGCGGTTCCCCCACTGAGGTGAGCGCGCCGGCGCCGTGGAACGGGCCGTCCAGCGGCCGCCCTCACGGTCGACCCGGATCGGCCGGCCGAAGCAGACGGTGACGGGCTCCGAGGTGAGTACCGATTCCACCGGAGCGGACGCCAGTTCACGTCCTTCGCGCAGCAGAAAGGCGTGCGAGGTGCTGGGCGGGAGCTCCTCCGGATGATGCGTGACGGTCACCGTGGACAGGTCGGGCCGGACGCTCGCCAGGCGGTGCAGCGCGTCGACGAGATCCTCCCGTGAGGGCAGGTCCATCGCGGTGAACGGCTCGTCGAGCGGCAGCAGCGAGGGGTCGGACATCAGCGCACGGGCGATGAGCACCCTGGTCCGCCGGCCGCCCGAGCAGCCGCCGAAGGCCCGGCCGGCCAGCTCCTTGGTGCCCAGCTCGGCGAGCAGCGCGTGGGCGCGGTCGCGGGTGGCCGTGTCGTACGCCCCCACAGCGGTCGCACGGTGCCGGTCGCCCCTGTCAGGACCACGGTGTGCGCGGTGGCGTCCGGCGGGACCTTCTGCGAGGCGGCAGCGTGCCCGATCAGGGCGCGCAACTCCCGTACGTCGACCCGCCCCATCCGGTGCCCCAGCACGTCGACGGTGCCCGGGGCCGGGTGGACGAGCGCCCCCGCCAGTCGCAGCACGTGGTCTTCCCGGCACCGTTCGGTCCCAGGAGGGCCCAGTACTCAGGGGCCGTGACCGACTGCGAGGCCTCCATGCGAGGCCTCCATGCTCGCCCAGGCGAGTCCCTGGGCCTGTGCCGCCGTGTATCCGAGCAGCCGCTCTGCTCCGGGGCTCCAGCCGGTCACCATGCCACGCCCGTCCACGACGGCGAACGCGTCCCCCCGGGGCTCGGCCGGTGCGTCAGGCAGCATGACGTCGCACCGCACAGTTCGGCACCGTCACGCTCAGGACACCCACAGGTACATGGTGCCTCCGTCCATGACCCGCGGCACCCGCGGACCCTCCCGGCGGCGGTCTCGGCTTCGGCACCACGTGGGTGCGCCCGGTCTGCGCAAGCGGAGCCGCCTGCCGTACGGCGTCGGGCTCAGTGAACGGAGAATCCGCCGTCGACGAAGATCGCCTGTCCGGTGACATAGGCGGAGGCACGACCGGCCAGGAAGACCGCCGCGCCGGCCAAGTCCTCCGCCAGTCCGTTGCGCCCCACCATCGTGCGCGCGGCGAGCTCCGCCACCCTCTCCGGGTCCGAGGACAACCGCGCATTGAGCGGGGTCATGACGAAGCCGGGCACCAGCGTGTTGCAGGTGACGCCGTGCGGAGACCACGCCTCGGCCTGCGAGCGGGCCAGCGACTCCAGCGCCCCCTTGGAGACCCCGTAGGCGCCGCTCTGGACGAACGCCCGGTGCGCCTGCTGGGAGCTGATGTGGATGATCCGCCCGAAGCCCCGCTCGGCCATGCCGGGCCCGAACCGCAGACCCAGCAAGTACGGCGCCTCCAGATTCACCGCCATCGTGGCGTCCCACACGTCCTCGCCCAGTTCGCCCATCGGCGGCCGCAGGTTGATTCCGGCGCTGTTGACCAGGATGTCGGGCTCCCCGAACACTCCGGCCGCCTGCTCCGCCGCCGCGCGCACCCCGTCTCGGGTGCTCAGATCGGCACGCACCCAGGCCGCCCGGCAGCCGTCCGCCACCAACTCGTCCACCGTGGCGGTCAGCTCCGGCTCCGTGCGGGCGACGACGACCACACTCGCCCCGGCTCGCGCCAGTGCCCCGGCGATGGCTCGGCCGATGCCTGAACTGCCGCCCGTCACCACGGCGACCCGGTCGTCCAGCGAGAACAGTTCGGAGAGGTAGCTGTGCGAGATCATGACCGCACCTTAGACGGCGTGTCAGGTGACGGGGAGGACCGCAGCGCAACGCACCCGGTGAGAAACCGACTTGGCAGGGACGGCCGTGAACTCCGTTGGCCGGCGCAGACACTGTGCGCACATCGGAGGCCGGCCGCGCTGGAGGGCGACGGGCGCCTCCGGGCCACCCCTGCGCACCCCTTTCCGCCCCCCTGCGTTGTCGGCGCCGAGCCTTAGGGTGCCGAGCATGGCCCGTAACCCGACTCGATCGCACGACCATCCCGGCACGGTTCGCGGGTCCGCCGATGACCGTCGGGCCGAGTCGGACGGTCCGGGCCCGTACCAGTTCGGCCATGAGATGGCTTTCTGAGCGCGTACACAGCCCACAGGCCAAATCCACTCGGCGCGCACATTACCCTCACATCGCACGCTTGCGGACCGGTTGCCACCGTGCCGCGCCCACCGAAAGAAGGCAGACGCCACCGTGTTCCAGGAAACCCCGATCTACAACCGCCTGATTGCCGAGCGCGGCGACATCCCCGCACGCGTGCGGGGCGAGGCCGATCGCATACAGCGTGATCTCGCGCAGGTCATGCGCACCGGGACGGCCGCGAGCCTGCTCGGCCAGTCGGCGTTGTCGGCCGGCGATTTCCTGCCGATGCCCCGCAGTCCGCTGGCCGGACTCCGGCTCG
>NZ_JBHYKH010000732.1:0-3397 GCF_042741275.1 Streptomyces sp. NPDC058964 | reverse complement strand
CCGGGTGGGCGCCACCCCCCCCCCGGGGGGGGTGGCGCGGGCCCCCCCCGCTCCCACGGGGGGCAGCGCCGTGGGCGTGCTGCGGCTCCGGCTGCCCCCGGTGCCCGCGAACGGCCGTACGTCCGGGCACGGCGCCAAGGCGTTCAGGGCCGATCTCGTCGAGGGCTGGCGGGAGTTCAGGGCACGGACCTGGCTCTGGGGAGTCATCGCCGTGTGGTGCGTCTACATGATCGCCGTATGGGGGCCGACCGTCCCCCTGGTGGCCACCGAGGTGGTGCACCAGCACGGACCACGCGCCTACGGCCTGGTCAACTCCGCCCTCGGCGCGGGCACCGTCGTGGGCGGTCTCCTCGCCCTGCGGTTGCGGCCGCGCCGCATGCTGCGCGCGGGGGCGGTCGCCCTGTTCGCCTTCGTGGGTTTCCCGGCGGCCGTCGGTGCCGGTCTCGGCGTACCGGCCATGGCGGCCGGGGCCGCCGTCGCCGGGGCGGGGATGTCGTTCTGGGGCGTGATGTGGGCGACCAGTGTGCAGACCCAGGTACCGCCGGACGTCCTCAACCGCATCCACGCCTACGACGTCGCGGGTTCCCTGGCGATGATGCCGGTCGGTCAGGCCCTCGCGGGTCCCGCGGCCGGGGTCCTCGGCACAGATCACGTTCTGCTGGCCGCCGCGGTGACGAGTCTGGCGGTCGCCGCGGCCCTGCTCGCGGTCCCCGCGGTGCGGAACCTGGTCCGGGCCGACGCGACCGCGCCCCCGCGCTGAACCCCGCCGATCGCCTACCTCGCAACCGGGCCCCCGGCGAACCGTCCGATCCGCTCCCGCAGACTGCCTGCGTCGAGCCCGTGGGCGGCGACGTGCTCCTCGACGGTCCCGTACCGCCGCAGCTCGCGCCGCCCCACACCCAGCCCGAGCACCCGGTGGGGCACGTCGGAGAGCGCCTCGCTCACGGCGGCCGTCGACGTACCGGCGAGATACGGCTCGACGAGGACCACGTCCGTGCCGGCCGTCTCCGTGGCCCGGCGCAGCGCGGCCCCGTCGAAGGGCCGTACGGTCGTCGCGTACAGGACGGTGACGTCGAGGCCCTCGGTGGCGGTGAGCACGGCGTCCAGGACCGGTCCGACGGCAACGACCACGCCGGAGCGTCCCTCGCGCACGGTGCGCAAGCGCTGCCCGTCGACCGCCAGGGCCTGCCGGTTGGCCTGCACGGAAAGCCGGACGTACACCTTGTCGTCGCCCGCCGCCACCGCGTGCCGCAGCAGCGTCTCGGCCTCGTCGGGGTGCCCCGGCACGTGTACGGTCCAGCCGTCGAGGGTGTCGAGCAGCGCGATGTCGCCGGGCGCCATGTGGGTGTACCCGCCGGCGGGCCAGTCGAAGGAGGCGGCCGCGCTGACCAGCACGGCTCCGACGTCCTGATGGCCGAGATCCAGCTTCACCTGCTCGAACGGCCGCTCGACCAGAAAGCTGGCGAAGGTGTGCACCACCGGCCGCATCCCGGTGAGCGCCAGCCCGGCCGCGGCGCCGACCAGGAGCTGCTCGCGGATGCCGACGTTGATCACCCGGTCCGGGTGCCGGCGCCGTGCCCCGGCGAAGCCGTCCTTGCCGATCTCGGCGAGGACGACCGCGACCCGGGGATCCTCGTCCAGGATCCGGGAGAGGACGGGAGCGAAGCGGTCACGCATGGTGTCCATGGAGGTCAGGCCCTTCTGGGAGTCCGGGGGTGGATTCAGGCGTTATTCGGTTCGACACGGGCCACGACCACGTGCGGGCGGCCCGGATGCGGGGCGGTGAACGCGTCGTACAGCGCCTCGTGGTCGCGTCCGTCGACGGTCAGCGCGGACCAGCCCGCGGCCTCGAAGCGCGCGGCGATACCGCCGGGCCGGGCGTGGCTCGCGGAGGAGTTGTCGACGACGACCGTGTGCAGCCGCTCCAGGCCGGCGGGCCCGGCGAAGGCGATCGCCTCGTGGTTGCTGCCCTCGTCCAGCTCGGCGTCGCCGATCAGCACCCACACCCGCGGATCGTCCAGCCGCTGCGCCCGCAGGCCGATCGCGGTGCCCACCGCGATCGGCAGCCCGTGCCCGAGCGATCCGCTGCCGATCTCGGCCCCCGGCACCAGCACCCGGTCGGGGTGGTGGCCGAGCGGGGAGCCGTACGAGCCGAAGTCCGCCAGCCAGTCCACCGGTACGAAGCCCTTCGCGGCCAGCACCGCGTAGTACGCCATGGGTCCGTGCCCCTTGCTCAGCAGGAACCGGTCGCGGGCCGGGTCCTGCGCCGGGGGCGGGCGGCCCCGCAGGACCCGGGCGTACTACACCCCCACCACGGCGAGGGTGGCGGTGGGGGCGGGGCGCGGGGGCTCGGGGCCGGTCATCCGGCCCATCAGTGCGGGCAGGTCCGCGTAGGCGTACGTGCGTCCGTGTTGCTCGGTGATCGTCATGCGGACGATCGTGCAACCTCAAGCAAACTTGAGGTCAAGGCAAAAGGGGTGCGCGACCACCGGCCCGAGTGCGGTATTGTTTCCCTGCGCGTTTCGACCGGGGAAACCCCAGGTCAAACGGCACCGGGACGTGGCGCAGCTTGGTAGCGCACTTGACTGGGGGTCAAGGGGTCGCAGGTTCAAATCCTGTCGTCCCGACCAGCTTCACAGCAGGTCGGAGGCCGTCTTCTCATCGACGAGGAGGCGGCCTTTCGTCGTCGCTCCGGTAGCGCGCGGTGACCTGGGCCAGATAGCCGCGGAGCATGATCCTGGCCTCGTCGAGGAGGATGCTGTCGCCCTCGGGGTCGCGGCGGAACGCCTCCTGGGCGAGCGCGTCGCCGGCCAGGAACGCGGCATGGCAGGCCCGGCCGAGCGCCTCGTCGTCCTGGGCGAGACCGAGCGCGAGCAGGATGCGGCGGACCCCGTCCGCCATCCGGCGCTTGTGCTCACGGTCCGCGTCCCGGGCCCGCTCGGTCAGACCGCTGCCGAACCACAGCGCCCGGAAGCCGTGTTCGGCGCGGTAGACCGCGGCACAGGCGTCGACGAGCACGCCGACCGGGTCGTCCCAGCGCTCGGCCTCCGCGGCCCGGGCGAAGTCGTCCATCACCCTTTCGAGCCGGGCGAAGTAGCCGGTCGCCAGGGCTTCGATGATCGCGTCACGGTCGGGCAGGTACTGGTACAGGGAGCCCACCGACACCTTCGCCTCGGCCGCGACGCGGGTGGTCGTCAGCGCCTCGACGCCCTCGGCGACCAGGACGCGCTCCGCGGCCTCCAGGACCCGGGCGAGGCGGGCCCTGCTGCGCGCCTGCCGGGGGGTGCGGCGCAGGGGTGCGGTGGCGCCCGCCCGGTCGGTGTCCGTGGTCGGCTCGCCCACGCATGGCCTCCGAAAGTGAACGTGACATTGTTTCTGGTTTACGTTAGCGTCGCGT
>NZ_JBHYKH010000731.1:0-3397 GCF_042741275.1 Streptomyces sp. NPDC058964 | reverse complement strand
CCGACTGGGCGAATCTCTTCCCCGTCTCGTCGGAGCCGGGGTCGCCGCCCCTGACCTCCGTGAACACGCGGTGGCCGCCGCCCTCGCCGACGAAGCGCACCGAGAACCAGCTCTTCGCCCGCTTCTCGGCGCTGGGCCCCTCCCCGGGCCGGAGCCGGTCGGACAGCCCGCGCCGGGCGGGCGGCACCTGGGCGGCGGCCACCACCGCGCCCACGGCCGCGACCCCGCCGAGTGCGACGGGCAGCCGCCTGACGGCCGCGTAGTGCCGGTCGCTGAATACATGTCCGTAGAGGTCCAGGACCTTCGCCGACCTCCGCACGATCTGCGCGTCGACGGTCGGCAGCGGGAAGGCCCAGGCGCCGACCTCCCTGGCGTACCGCGGGGCTCCCGTCGGCGCCGTCGCCCGGCGTCCCACCAGCCGCGGCTCGTGGCGCCCGCGGTCGCGCGCGGCGGCGAGCATCTGCCGGCCGCGGGCCATCTGGTTCAGCGCCGAGGCGAGGGTGCCGCCCGAGAAGGCGGCGTCGGCGGTCACGTATCCGTCCACGGTCAGCGGCACGCCCTCGGGCAGCTGCCGGACGGTGAAGTACACCCCGAGGTCGTGCGGCACCGAGTCGAAGCCGCAGGCGTGCACCAGCCGGGCCCCGGTCTCCCGGGCGCGTGCGTCGTGGCGGACGTACATCAGGTCCACGAACTCGGGCTCGCCGGTGAGGTCGAGATAGTCGGCCCCGGTGTCCGCGCAGGCGGCGACGAGTTCCTCGCCGTACTGGACGTACGGGCCGACGGTGGAGGCCACCACGCGCGCGTGCCCGGCGAGTTCGCGCAGCGTCTCCGGCTCGGCCACGTCCGCCCGCAGGATCCCCGCCTCCGCGCCGCCGGGCAGCCGGTCGCGCAGCGCCCGCAGCCGCTTCTCGTCACGGCCGGCGATCGCCCAGCGCAGGCCCTCGGGCGCGTGCGCGGCCAGGTACTCCGCGGTGAGTGTCCCGACGAAGCCCGTGGCTCCGAAGAGCACGATGTCGTACGGACGATCCGTCCTGTTCAGCCTGCTCATGACACCCCTCGGTCGTGCAACCCGCGCCGCTGTCGGTGGCTGAGGCTAGCGTGAAGGGTGCCGAGCCCGACGACCAGCCCGGAGGCAGCCGATGGCCGTGCCCAGGAACGTCCTGAAGAAGTGGGAGAAAGCACGCGCGTTCGCGCTCGCGCTGCCGGGCACGGCCGAGGAGTTCCCGTGGGGCGAGAGCGTCGCGAAGGTCAACAGCAAGGTGTTCGTCTTCCTGGGCGTCGACGACGGCAGCCACCCCGTGGGCATCACGGTCAAGCTCAAGGACGAGTCGGCCCGCGCCCACGCGCTGACCTCTCCGGGCGCCGAACCCGCGGGGTACGGCCTCGGCCGGGCGGGCTGGGTGCGGATCCCGCTGCAGGAGAGCGGCGCCCCGAAGGCGGGGCTGCTGTGCGACTGGATCGAGGAGAGCTACCGCGTGATCGCCCCCAAGCGGCTCATAGCCGAACTCGACGCGCGCTGACCTCGCGCACCTCACGCTGGTCGCGACTTCCGGGTAACTTGGCTAAGCGCTTGCTCGTCCAGGTCTTGTGCCCGGTGGAACACGTTCTTAGCATCACTGGTGTTACATCAGTTGTGTCACATGGCTGGGGGCGGTATGACGACGGCAGGGACGCCGACGCCGGGAGACGGCCCGCTCGCGGGCGTGCGCGTGGTCGAGCTGGCCGGCATCGGGCCGGGCCCGTTCGCCGCGATGCTCCTCGCCGACCTGGGCGCGGACGTCGTGCGCGTGGACCGGCCGGGCGGCAACGGTCTGGCCGTCGACCCGGCGTACGACGTCACCAACCGCAACAAGCGCTCGGTCCTCGTCGACCTGAAGGCGGCTGACGGTCCCGCGCGCGTCCTCGACCTGGCCGAACGGGCCGACGTCCTCATCGAGGGCTTCCGCCCCGGCGTCGCCGAACGGCTCGGCGTCGGCCCCGGGGACTGTCACGCCCGCAACCCCCGACTGGTCTACGGACGGATGACCGGCTGGGGCCAGGAGGGCCCCCTCGCCCAGCGCGCCGGCCACGACATCGCGTACATCGCCCTCACCGGCACCCTCGGCATGATCGGCGCCCCAAACGAACCCCCGGCCGTTCCCGCCAACCTGGTGGGCGACTACGCGGGCGGCTCCCTCTACCTGGTGGTCGGCGTGCTCGCGGCGCTGCACCACGCGCGCGAAACCGGCACCGGCCAGGTCGTGGACGCCGCGATCGTGGACGGCGCCTCGCACCTCGCCGCGATGATCCACGGCATGCTCGCCGCGGGCGGCTGGCAGGACCGGCGCCGTGCCAACCTCCTGGACGGCGGCTGCCCCTACTACGGGACGTACGAGACGGCCGACGGCAGGTACATGGCGGTCGGCGCCCTGGAGCGGCAGTTCTACGAGGAGTTCCTGCACCTGATGGACCTCGACGACCTGGCCCCGGCCCGCAAGGACTGGACCCGCTGGGGAGAGCTGCGCGAGCGCGTCGCCGCCCGCTTCAAGTCCCGTACCCAGGACGAGTGGACGGCCGTCTTCGAGGGCTCCGACGCCTGCGTGGCCCCCGTCCTGTCCCTGCGCGAGGCCCCTGACCACCCGCACCTGGCCGCCCGCGGCACCTTCACCGACCACGGGGGCATCACCCAGCCCGCACCCGCACCCCGCTTCTCCGCGACCCCCACCACCGTCCGCACCGGCCCCGCCCTGCCCGGCGCCGACACCACGGAAGTGGCCCGCGACTGGGACGTACCCCGGCTCATCACCGACCCCGACAAGGACGGCGAATGATGGAACTCTCGATCCCCCTCGACTACGCGACCGACCCGCGCACGGCCGCGGACCGGGCCGCAGCGCTGGAGTCGGCGGGCCTCGACGCCGTCTGGGTCGCGGAGGCGTACGGCTTCGACGCACCCACGATCATGGGCTATCTGGCCGCCCGCACCGAGCGGATGAAGATCGGCTCGGCGATCCTCAACGTCTACTCCCGCACCCCCGCCCTCATCGCCCAGACGGCCGCCGGCATCGACGCCATGTCGGGCGGCCGCGCGATCATCGGGCTGGGCGCCTCCGGCCCCCAGGTGATCGAGGGCTGGCACGGGAAGGCGTACGACAAGCCTCTCGGCCGTACCCGCGAGACCATCGAGCTGACCCGCCGCATCCTGCGCCGCGAGGTCATCGACCACCACGGCATCACGGACATGCCCCGGCCCGGCGGCCTGGGCAAGCCCCTGAAGATCCTGACCAGGCCGGTGCGTTCCGCGGTGCCGCTGTACGTCGCCTCCCTCGGCCCCGCCAACGTCCGCATGACCGCCGAGATCGCCGACGGCTGGCTGCCCACCCTGTTCGTCCCCGAGAAGGCCAAGGAGGTGTGGGGG
>NZ_JBHYKH010000730.1:0-3398 GCF_042741275.1 Streptomyces sp. NPDC058964 | reverse complement strand
CTCGGCCCCTGAGGCCGCCGATCCTTCCGGATCTCGAAGTCCATCGCACCCCTTGAACTGGGGTGTTGCGACGACCACTAGAACGGAAGCTGCCGACCGGGGCCTTGCGGTGTGCGCAGGTGGTACGGCTACGCCGTCTTCTGCTCCCCGGTCCCCCGTCCCCGCGCATCCCGCGGGATCAGGGTCGGGTTCACGTTCGAGTGGACGACGTCCGCCGTGATGACGACGCGGGCCACGTCCTTGCGGGACGGGACCTCGTACATCACCGACATGAGGACCTCTTCCATGATGGCGCGCAGGCCTCGGGCGCCGGTCTGGCGGAGGATGGCCTGGTCGGCGATGGCTTCCAGGGCCTCGCGCTCGAAGTCCAGTTCCACGCCGTCGAGTTCGAAGAGACGCTGGTACTGCTTGACCAGGGCGTTGCGGGGCTCCACCAGGATCTTGAGCAGGGCCTCGCGGTCGAGGTTGTGGACCGACGTGATCACTGGGAGGCGCCCGATGAACTCGGGGATCATGCCGAACTTGACCAGGTCCTCCGGCATGACGTCCTCGAAGACGTCCTTGGACTCGAGTTCGCGCTTCGAGCGGATGGTGGCGCCGAAACCGATGCCCTTGGCGCCGGCCCGCGCCTCGATGATCTTCTCCAGTCCGGCGAACGCGCCACCCACGATGAACAGGACGTTCGTCGTGTCGATCTGGATGAACTCCTGGTGCGGGTGCTTGCGGCCGCCCTGCGGCGGGACGGAGGCCGTGGTGCCCTCGAGGATCTTGAGCAGGGCCTGCTGCACGCCCTCGCCCGACACGTCACGCGTGATGGAAGGGTTTTCACTCTTCCGCGCGACCTTGTCGATCTCGTCGATGTAGATGATCCCCGTCTCGGCCTTCTTGACGTCGTAGTCGGCCGCCTGGATCAGCTTCAGGAGGATGTTCTCGACGTCCTCGCCGACATAGCCCGCTTCCGTCAGCGCCGTCGCGTCCGCAATGGCGAACGGGACGTTCAGCATGCGCGCCAGGGTCTGCGCGAGGAGCGTCTTGCCGGAGCCCGTGGGGCCCAGCAGCAGGATGTTCGACTTGGCCAACTCGATGGCGTCGTCACGGCCTTGGGCGCCGCCGTTCTCGCCTGCCTGGACCCGCTTGTAGTGGTTGTACACCGCGACTGAGAGAGCCTTCTTGGCGGCCTCTTGGCCGACTACATAGCCCTCCAGGAACTCGTAGATCTCGCGGGGCTTGGGGAGTTCCTCCCAGCGCACCTCGCTCGTCTCGGCGAGCTCCTCCTCGATGATCTCGTTGCAGAGGTCGATGCACTCGTCGCAGATGTACACACCGGGCCCTGCGATGAGCTTCTTGACCTGCTTCTGGCTCTTGCCGCAGAACGAGCACTTGAGCAGATCGCCGCCGTCACCGATGCGTGCCACGGTGTGCTTCCCCTTCGCCTGGGAGACGCCTGGACGCTTTCGAATCCAGCGGCTCCTGGTGCTGCCTTATGTCCGACGGTACCTTGCCGGGCCCCCCGTTCGGGCCCCCCTTGGCACCGTTGCCTTTGAGGTGCATCGCGGCAAACCCGGCCAATGTGCGGCAGACGATACAGCCTCCCGCCTAGCGGAGAGAGGAGTTGTTCATCTTCCGGGTGGAGATGATCTGGTCGACGATGCCGTACTCGAGCGCTTCCTCGGCGGTGAGGATCTTGTCGCGCTCGATGTCCTCGCGGACCTTCTCGATCGGCCGGTTGGTGTGCTTGGCGAGCATCTCCTCCAGCTGCGTACGCATCCGGGTGAACTCGTTGGCGATGATCTCCAGGTCGGAGAGCTGCCCACGGCCGGTGGAGCCGGCCGGCTGGTGGATGAGGACGCGGGAGTTCGGCAGCGCCATGCGCTTGCCGGGCGTACCGGCGGCGAGCAGGATGGCCGCGGCGGAGGCCGCCTGGCCCATGCAGACCGTCTGGATGTCCGGCTTCACGTACTGCATCGTGTCGTAGATGGCCGTGAGGGCGGTCATGTCGCCGCCCGGGCTGTTGATGTAGATCGAGATGTCCCGGTCGGGGTCCATCGACTCCAGGCACAGCAGCTGCGCCATGACGTCGTTGGCGGAGGCGTCGTCGATCTGGACGCCGAGGAAGATCACGCGCTCCTCGAAGAGCTTCGCGTACGGGTCGTACTCGCGGATGCCCTGCGAGGTGCGCTCGACGAAGCGCGGGATGACATAGCGGGCGTCGGGCCGGGGGCCCTCGTAGAGGCCGCTGGCGGCGCCGGGGAAGTTGCTCATGTGCGTGTTCACCGTCCTGGTGGCGTTCTGGGGGCTGGAGTCTCGGCGGAGCGTGGCGGAGCCGGGCCGGTCAGGCACCGGTGCCGCCGCCTCCCGGAACACCGGAGGCGTGCGTGATGATCTCGTCAATGAGACCGTACTCCTTGGCCTCTTCCGGGGTGAACCAGCGGTCGCGGTCGCCGTCGCGGATGATCGTCTCGACGGTCTGGCCGGAGTGCCGCGCGGTCAGCTCGGACATGCGCTTCTTGGTGCGCATCAGGTACTCGGCCTGGATCTTGATGTCCGAGACCGTACCGCCGAGGCCCGCGGAGCCCTGGTGCATCATGATGTCCGCGTGCGGCAGCGCGAAGCGCTTGCCGGCGGCACCGCCGGTGAGCAGGAACTGGCCCATCGAGGCCGCCATGCCCATGGCGATCGTGACCACGTCGTTCGGGATGTACTGCATGGTGTCGTAGATCGCCATGCCCGCCGTCACCGAACCGCCGGGGCTGTTGATGTAGAGGTAGACGTCCTTGGTCGGATCGGCGGCGAGGAGCAGCAGCTGCGCGGTGATCTTGTTGGCGATGTCGTCGTCGACCTGCTGGCCGAGGAAGATGATCCGCTCGCCGAGCAGCCGGTTGTAGACCTGGTCGCCGAGGCCACCACCGATGGAAGGCTCGCCGGCGGCGGAGGGCATCAGATTCGTCACGTATCCACCTGCTCGTCTTACGACGGCGCCGGGCCGTCTCACGTTTCCCTGCGGGGCTGGAGCCGCTTTCGGGGACTCCCCTGCCCTCGTATTCATGGACCCTAACGCGCAGGGCCTGCGGCGCCATCCCGGTTCCGCGGGTGTTCGCCGGGGGCGTAGCGCTCCGCGGGGTGCGGGCGCGGGTGCGGAGCCTCGCCGTTGCGCTGGGGGTTCGTCGGCGGGTGCGGTCCCTCGTGGTTGCTCGCGCCCGCGCGGCGGAGCCGCACGTGTCACGGTCCCGGGTTCCTGGGTCCGTTGCAGCTCGTGGCGTAGATCGTCCAGCTCCGTTCCGCCTGCCATCTGCCTCGTCAGCTCGTCCAGGCTGACTTCGTCACGGGTGTGGTTGGCCACCATCGCCCCCCGCTTCAGCAGCACGAACCGGTCCCCCACCAAGTACGCGTGGTGCGGG
>NZ_JBHYKH010000729.1:1209-3403 GCF_042741275.1 Streptomyces sp. NPDC058964 | reverse complement strand
CGTGTCCGCTCCCTGCTGCCGGCCCTGGTGTGTGCCCTCGGCCTGGTGCTGCCCATGAGCCCGGCCGCCGCGGCCCCGGCCGACCCGGGCGGCGGCGGGACCGCCGCCGCCGTGGCCGCCGAGGGTCTGCTTCCGTTTCGGCGAGCCGCCGAAGGCCACGGCGCGCGGCCGGCGCAGGACCTCGTACGGCCCGATCCGCCGCGGATCCACCACGCGCAGCTCCTGCACCCCGCGCTCCTCCCCCGTCAGGACTCCGGCTGCCGAAGGGAGCGCATCGGGCAGCGTCGCAGGCCGGTCAGACGGCCGGTACGCAGCGCCCGTCCTCGGTGCGGTACCGCCACTTGGCGCCGTCCCGCACCAGCTCCTTCACGGCGTTCACGAACCGCTCGACGTGCTCGTCCGGCGTGCCCGCGCCGAAGCTGACGCGGATGGCGTTGAGTGACTTCTCGCCAGGCACGGCCTCCGGGGCGCCGCACTCGCCCTGGGACTGCGGCTCGCTGCCCAGCAGCGTGCGGACGAGGGGGTGGGCGCAGAACAGGCCGTCGCGGACGCCGATGCCGTACTCGGCGGACAGGGCGGCTGCGAAGTGCGAACTGTTCCAGCCCTCGACGACGAAGGAGATCACGCCGACGCGCGGGGCGTCGTCCCCGAAGAGGGAGAGCACCCTGACCTCGGGGACCTCGGCGAGCCCGGCCCGGACCGTGTCGATCAGGTACCGCTCGCGGGCGACCAGGGCGTCGAAGCCGGCCTCGGTGAGGGCCTTGCAGGCGGAGGCGATGGAGTAGGCGCCGATGACGTTCGGGGAGCCTGCCTCGTGGCGGGCGGCCGTCTCGTGCCATTCCACGGCCACTCCCCCGTCCTCGCGCCGGGTGACTTTGCGGCTGGCGCCGCCGCCGGCGAGGTACGGCTCGGCCTCGCGCAGCCAGTCGGCTCGGCCGGCCAGCACGCCGGAGCCGAAGGGGGCGTACAGCTTGTGCCCGGAGAAGGCGACCCAGTCCACGTCGAGATCCTTCAGGGACACCGGGTGGTGCGGGGCCAGCTGGGCGGCGTCCAGGACGATCCGGGCGCCGTGCGCGTGGGCGGCGGCGGCCAGCTCGCGTACCGGCCACAGCTCGCCGGTGACGTTCGAGGCGCCGGTCACGCAGACGAGGGCGGGGGCGTGGGGGTCGCGGTCGGCCAGGGCCCGCTCCAGGGTCTCCACGGCCTCCCGCGGGCTGCGCGGGGCGTCGAGGTAGCCGACCCGGGCGTCCTTCCAGGGCAGCAGGGAGGCGTGGTGCTCGGTCTCGAAGACGAAGACCTGGCAGCCGGCGGGGAGCGCGGCGGCGAGCAGGTTCAGCGAGTCGGTGGTGGACCGGGTGAAGACCACCTGGTCGGCGGCCCGGCAGTCGAGGAACTCGGCGACCGTCCTGCGGGCGTTCTCGAACAGGTCGGTGGACAGCTGGGAGAGGTAGCCGGCGCCGCGGTGGACGCTGCCGTAGTACGGGGCGTACGCGGCCACGTCGTCCCAGACCCGCTGGAGCGCGGGCGCGCTGGCCGCGTAGTCGAGGGCGGCGTAGGTGACCTCGCCGCCCGTGACGAGCGGGACGGTCACGTCCCGGCCGAGAACGGGCAGTTGGGCACAAATGGTCCGGACGGCGGCAGCGGTGGAGACAGACATGGCGAACTCCTGTGAGAGGCAAGGGGGAACCACCACGCGAGCGCACACGGCTCGAGCGTGGGGAAGGTGAAAGGGGTACGCGGAGGCGGGGCTCTACGCCCTATCGCATTCGCTTGCTCACAGAAGGCTCCCTCGACGACCAGGACCCCTGGTTTACGAGGGGTCCGCGCTTGCCGTGGACCTCACTGCCCACGGCCCGGTCTTCACCCGGGGCACCCCGCCACGGACGGAGGGTTGCCGGACAGTCGGCCGGGGCCTCATGACTGTCACTCATGACCTGTACGGGAACGTACGCGAAGTGATCGCGGTCCCGCAACCCGTGTCCGGATCGCGGGACACCCGTCGGCGAGGGATCAGGCGTTGCTGGCCGCCACCCAGCGCTCCAGCACCCCCCCGGCCGAACCCCCGGCGCGGGGGGGCGCCGCGCCGGGCGCCCCGGGGGTGCTGCTCGCGGGCCCGGCCGGCCCCGAGGACGCCGCCACCACCGCCCTGCATGCCGAGGTGGAGGCGCTCGGCGCCACCCTCACCGTCGTCCGC
>NZ_JBHYKH010000729.1:0-1199 GCF_042741275.1 Streptomyces sp. NPDC058964 | reverse complement strand
GGCGTAACCGGGTTTGGGCCCCGCCACCCGCGCCACCACAACCGGCGGCGCCGACCCCGCGCCCATCGACTCCGCGGCCCTGGCCATCCCGGCGCCGAGCTGCTCGGCCAGCGTCCCGGGGCCCGGGTCGAGGGCCACGAGGGCCGCCGCCGAGTTCAGGAGCACCGCGTCCCGAACGGGACCCGTCTCACCGTCCAGCAGCCGCCGCGCGACCCCCGCGTTGAACGACGGGTCCCCGCCGCGCAGCGCCTCCACCGGAACCAGCTCGATGCCCACGTCGCGCGGGTCGAAGGTCTCCTCGGTGACCTTGCCGTCCCGGACCACCCAGACGTGGGAGGTGGCCGTCGTGGTCAGCTCGTCGAGGCCGTCGTCGCCGCGGAAGACGAGGGAGGAGTTGCCCCGCTCCGCCAGGACGCCCGCGATCATCGGCGCCAGCCTCGGGTCGGCCACACCGACGGCCTGGGACTTCACCCTCGCCGGGTTGGTGAGCGGGCCGAGGGCGTTGAAGACGGTTCGGATGCCCAACTGGCCGCGGGCCGCGGCGACATGACGCAGCGCGGGGTGGAACTTCACCGCGAAGCAGAAGGTGATGCCCGCCTCCTCGGCCACCTCGGCCACCCGCTTGGGCGTGAGGTCGAGGTTGACGCCCAGCTTCTCCAGGACGTCCGAGGAGCCCGAGGCGGACGAGGCCGCACGGTTGCCGTGCTTGACGACCTTCGCTCCCGTGCCGGCCACGACGAGCGCCGACATCGTGGAGATGTTGACCGTCTTGGCGCCGTCGCCGCCCGTGCCGACGATGTCGACCGTGCGGCCCGAGACCTCGATCGTGTTGGCGTGCTCGTACATCGCCCGGACGACGCCGGTGATCTCCTCGACGGTCTCGCCCTTGGCCCGCAGTGCCACCACGAACCCGGCGATCTGCGCGTCGGTGGCCTCGCCGCGCATGATCCGGTCCATGGCCCAGGCCGTCGCGTCGGCGCTCTGGTCACGTCCGTCCAGCAGGGCGTTCAGCACCTGGGGCCAGGAACGGCCCGCCGCGGTGTCGCCTCCAGCGGGGGTCACAGCGCTCATGAGCCGCTCCTGGGTGAGGTCCCGGATTGCGGGACACGAATCTCGACGAGGTCCACCCTATCCAGCCGCCGGGCACGGCGCCAGGGGGGGGCGCGCCCCCCCGCCCGCCCCCCACAACCCACCCCCGG
>NZ_JBHYKH010000728.1:0-3407 GCF_042741275.1 Streptomyces sp. NPDC058964 | reverse complement strand
GCGCTGCTGACGGGGTGGGCGCTGCGCGAGGACGCGGCCGCGTCGGGGGGCGTGCCCGAGCTGGTCCTGCGGCGCGAGAGCCGGATGCGCGCCTGTCTGGCCGCCGCCACCGCGAACGGCGAACGGGCCGCGGTCCTCGTGGGTGCCTTCCACGCCCCGGCGTTGACGTCCGCGCACACCGGCGCGGGGCCGGACGCGTCCGAGGCGGCACCGGACGGTCCGGTCCCCGCCGACCGCCTCGGCTGGACGACCTCCCTCATCCCCTACACGTACGCGCTCCTGGACGAGCGCTCCGGCTATCCGGCCGGCATCCGCGACCCGGAGTGGCAGCACCTGGTGCTCGGCGCGGGGGGCGATCCGGGGGCGCTGGAGGAGGCGCTGACGTCGGCTGCCGTACGGGTGTGCGCGGAACTGCGCGCCCTCGGCCATCCGTCGGGACCGGCGGACGCGCGCGAGATCGTCCGGCTGGCCGGGGACCTCGCCCGGCTGCGCGGACTGCCCGCGGCCGGCCGGGGCGAGCTGGTCGAGGCGGTGCAGACGGTGCTCGCGCAGGGCGAGCCGTACGGCCGCGGACGGGCCGTCGCGCGGGCGATGGAGAAGGCGCTCGTCGGCACCCGCGGCGGCCGCCCCGCGCCGGGCGCGCCGTGCTGCGGTCTCGCCCCCGCCGTGGAGGCCGAGTCGGCGGCGCTGGGACTGCCCGGACCGGGCGACAGCGGCCCGGGTACGGCCCGGGACCTGCGCCTGGACCCGCTCCGTTCCGGCCTGGACCGCCGACGTGAACTCCTGCTGCGCCGCCTGACGGTGTGCGGGGTGCCGTACGGCGAACCCAAGGAGGTCGTCGGGGCGGGCGGCGCCGAGGCGCTCACCTCGCGCTGGGAGGTGCGCTGGACCCCCGCCACCGCGGCCATGCTGTCCACGGCCGGTGTCCGTGGCGTCACGCCCGCCCAGGCCGCCGAGGGCGTGCTGCGCGAGCGGAGGCGGGCGGAGCAGGACGAGGGCGGGCCCACCGCGGCCCAGGCCCTGCACGGGCTGGAGCGGGCGGCGGAGTGCGGTCTGCCGGTGCTCGCGGACGAACGGCTGGCGGACACGGCCGACGTACTGCCGCACTCCGGCACACTGCCCGAACTCCTCGCCGGTCTCGCCCTGCTGGACCGGTTGCGGGCCGGTCACATCGCCGGACTCGAAGCCGACGAGGAGCGTACGGCCCGGGTGGCCGCCGTGGCCGAGCTGCTCACCTCCGCCGCGGTGCGCCAGGTGGACGGACTCGCCGGTTCCGAGGAACCCGCCGACGCCCATGCCCTGCTCGAACTCGCCCACCGCGCGGACCTCCTGGGCGGAATTCGGCTCACCGACGCCCTCGCCCGGCTGGCCGCCGGCGGTTCCCCGCTGATGCGCGGCGCCGCGGGGGCCGTACGCGTGCTGCTCGGGCAGGAGGACCCCCGGGTCCTCGGCGACCGGGTCGCCTCCTGGGTCGACTCTGCCGCCGGCCCCGACGCGCGTTCGGCCCTCACCGCCCGGCTCACGGGACTGCTGACCGCGGCGGGCCCGCTCCTGGAGTCCGCTGCGCCCGCGCTCGAGCCCCTGCTCAACCGCGTCTCGGAGCTGCCCGACCAGGAGTTCCTCGACCGGCTGCCCGCGCTCCGGGGAGGCTTCGACACGCTCAGCCCCGCCGCCCGCGACCGCCTCCTCTCGGTCGTCGAGGAGCGCCTCGACACCAGTCATCTGGCCGACACCGCCGGCGTCGACCCGGCCGCCCTCGCCTGCTGGACCCGCGCGGACCTCGCGGCACGCGAGGCCCTCGGCGGACTCGGACTCCTGCCGGCAGCGCGGGACCGTGAAGAGCCGGAGCCCGCCACCGGACCGGCCCACCCGCGAGGGGCGACGGCCGGCACCCCCGGCGAGGCGCACCGGCTCGCCCCCGCCGACCGCTGGCGGCTGCTCCTCGGCCGCCGTACCGACCAACTTCCGCAGTCTGCATCGCCGTTGGCCACCGCGCTGGACGAGCTGTACGGCAGCGGACGCGGCGAGGGCAGCAGGGGCGATCTCCTCGGCCGGGGCCGAGGAGGTGGCCGGGAGGCGCCCTACCCGGGTGTGCGCGAGTGGTCCGAGGAACTGGCGGCCCTGTTCGGGCCGGGCATCCGGGAGGAGGTGCTGGCGGCGGCCGCCGCCGCGGGCCGCCGCGATGTGCTCGCCGAGCTGGACCCGGACACCGTGCGGCCCTCCGTCGATCTGCTGCGCAGTGTGCTCCGGCACGCGGGCGGACTGCCCGAGGCCCGGCTGGCGGCACTCCGTCCCCTCGTGAGACGCCTGGTCGAGGCGCTCACCCGGGAGCTGGCCACGCGGCTGCGCCCCGCGCTGCACGGCACGTCCCTGCCGCGGCCCAGCCGGCGGCCGGGCGGCGGCCTCGACCTGCCCCGCACGCTGCGGGCCAATCTGGCGAACGCCCGGCGCGGTCCGGACGGCACGGTCCAGGTCGTCCCCGAGCGTCCCGTCTTCCGTACCCGCGCCCGCCGCGCCGCCGACTGGCGGCTCGTCCTCGTCACCGACGTGTCGGGATCCATGGAGGCGTCCACGATCTGGGCGGCCCTCACGGCCTCGGTGCTGGCCGGGGTGCCGACCCTGTCGACGCACTTCCTGGCCTTCTCCACGAAGGTCATCGACCTCACCGACCACGTCGAGGACCCGCTGTCGCTGCTGCTCGAGGTCAGCGTCGGCGGCGGCACGCACATCGCCGCGGGGCTCCGGCACGCCCGCGAGCTGGTCACCGTGCCGTCCCGCACCCTCGTCGTGGTCGTCAGCGACTTCGAGGAGGGCTATCCGCTCGGCGGGCTGCTCGCCGAGGTGCGCGCACTGATCGGGGCGGGATGCCACGTCCTGGGCTGCGCGAGCCTCGACGACGCGGGCCGCCCCCGGTACTCCACCGGTGTCGCGGGACAGCTCGTGGCCGCGGGGATGCCCGTCGCCGCCCTCAGCCCGCTCGAACTCGCCCGCTGGGTAGGGGAGAAGATCGCATGAACACGGACCTTCCTCCGGTCGCCCCGTCCGTGACCGCCGAGCTGGTCGCGGCCTTGTCGCCGCGGCTGCGCAAGCGGCTGGACGCGGCCGTCGCCAAGCTCGCCGGCCGGCCCGCAGTGCGCGACGGCGACACCGTTCGCATCGCCGTCGACGACGACACCGGCCTCGAACTGCGCGCTCCCGGCGGCACGGTGAGCAGTGCCGAGGCGATCCGCTGCGGCTGTCTGCTGGCGCCGGACTGCCTGCACCGGGCCGCGGCGGCATCGGCGGCACCGATCGCCGACGCCGGACCGGCTGAACCGTCCGATTAGGCGGCGGAATCCGGCCCGGCCGCCGCCGAACGGCAACGGACAGGGACAGGGACAGGGACAGGGGAAGGGGGAGGGGTGGGG
>NZ_JBHYKH010000727.1:0-3411 GCF_042741275.1 Streptomyces sp. NPDC058964 | reverse complement strand
CACCCCCCCACCCCTGTCTTAAACATTTGTTTGGGGGCGGGCTGGTTTTTTTGTTTACACCCCCCCCCGCGGGCCCCCCGGCGGGCGCCGCCCCCCGCCCCGCACCCGAGCACCTCACATCTGGGACATTTTCCTATGCGCAAGAAGACGTTCGCCGCGGCCGCCCTGCTCGCCGCCGCCACCCTGACCCTCTCCGCCTGCGGCAACGGCGACGACGGCAAGTCGCCCATCGCCGTGGTCTCCGAGGAGTCCGGCTCGGCAAAGGCCGCGACCGTGCTCGACCAGCCGTTCGAGAAGCCTGACCTGGTCCTCACCGACACCCACGGCCAGAAGTACGACCTCCGCAAGGAGACCAGGGGCCGGCCGACTCTGATCTACTTCGGCTACACCCACTGCCCCGACATCTGCCCCCTGACGATGAACAACATCGCGGTCGCCAAGAAGGCGCTGCCCAAGGCCGAACAGGGCAGGCTGCGGGTCGTCTTCGTCACCACCGACCCGGCCCGCGACACTCCGGCCGAACTCGGCAAGTGGCTCAAGGGCATCGACACCCAGTTCATCGGCCTGACCGGCGACTTCTCCACCATTCAGGCGGGCGCCCGTTCCCTCGGCATCTCCATCGAGCCGACGAAGAAGGACAAGAACGGCAAGATCGTCTCCGTGCACGGAACCCAGGTCGTCGCCTTCTCGCCCAAGACCGACGGGGGCTACCTCATCTACGGCGAGGACACCACGGTCGACGACTACACCAAGGACCTCCCCAAGATCATCAATGGGGTGAAGCCGTGAGGCGCCTCGCCGTCCCCGCCGCCGCGCTGACGGGCACCCTCGCACTCGCACTCGCGGGCTGCGGCGGGTCCGGTGACACGAAGGCCCGACTCTCGGTCGGCTCCTCCTACATGCCCCAGCCCGTCTCGGCCGACATGGCGGCCGGCTTCCTGACGATAACCAACGAGGGCGGCACGAAGGACGAGCTGACCTCGGTCACCAGCGACATCGCCGGCGAGGTCACCATGCACGACACGGTCGGCGGGGCGATGCAGGAGGTCACCTCCCTCGCCGTACCCGCGCACGGTCAACTCGTCTTCAAAAGCGGTGGCAACCATCTGATGTTCGAGAAGCTGAAGCGCAAGCCGAGGCGGGGCGACACGGTCACCCTCAAGCTGAGGTTCGCCAACTCGGGACCCGTCACCGTCGAGATGCCGGTGAGGTCCGCCACGTACAACCCGTCGACCGGACACTGAGGGAGGGACCCCTTGACGCGGACCATCACCCCCCGCCTGCGCACCCTGGTGCTGCTGTTCCTGGCCGTCACCGGCGCGCTCCTCGCCGGTGCCGGGCCGGCCTCCGCGCACGCCGCCCTGACCGGCAGCGACCCCGCGCAGGGGGTGGTGGTCGACAAGGCGCCCGAACAGGTGTCGCTCACCTTCTCCGAGAAGGTGGCGATGAACGACGACTCGCTGCGCGTCCTCGACCCCAAGGGCAAGCGGGTCGACCTCGGCAAGCCGACCGAGGTGAGCGGGACCACCTACGCCGTGCAACTCAAGAGCGGCCTGGGCAAGGGCACGTACACCGTCACCTACCAGGTCGTCTCCGCGGACAGCCACCCCGTGGCCGGCGCCTACACCTTCTCCGTCGGCGAGCCCTCCCTGACCACCGTCTCGGTCTCCGGCCGGACGGCGGGCGGCGGAGTGGTCGGCTGGCTCTACGGCTTCGGGCGGTACGTGTCGTACGCCGGATTCATCGTGCTCGCGGGCGGCGCCGCCTTCGTGCTCGCCTGCTGGCGGCGCGGCTCCGGGGTACGGGCCATGCAGCGCCTCGTCGTCGGCGGCTGGCTCGCACTCACCGCGGCCACGCTCTGGCTGCTGCTCCTGCGCGGCTCGTACACGACCTCCGGCGCGTTCGGCGACATCTTCGACCTGAACCTGCTCGGCCAGGTACTGCAGACCAAGACGGGTGCCGCGCTAGTCTCCCGGCTGCTGCTGCTCGCCGCCGCCGCCCTCTTCATCGCCGTGCTCTTCGGGGCGTACGACAAGCGGGAGGACGAGGAGAAGCGCGACCTGACGTTCGGGCTCTCGATCGGCGGGACCGTGGTCGCCGCCGGACTCGCGGCGAGCTGGGCGATGGCCGAGCACGCCTCGACCGGGCTCCAGCCGGGCATCGCCATGCCGGTCGACGTGCTCCATCTGCTGGCGGTCGCCGCCTGGCTGGGCGGGCTCGTCGCCCTCCTCGTCGCGCTCCACCGGGCGCCCGCCGAGACCCCCGTCGAGGCCGCCGCCGTACGCCGCTTCTCGCGCGTCGCCTTCGGCTCGGTGCTCGCGCTGGTCGCCACCGGCACCTACCAGTCCTGGCGCCAGCTCGGCTCCTGGTCGGCGTTCACCGACACCCGGTACGGACAACTCCTGCTCGTCAAGATCGGGCTCGTCCTGCTGCTCGTCGGCATCGCCTGGATCTCGCGGCGCTGGACGGCCCGGCTCGCCGACACGGGGGTCACCGCGCTGAAGGCGGAGGCCGAGGTATCCGCCAAGAAGCACGTCACGGCTCCGGCCGCGGCCGGGGAGACCGCCGCCGGTTCCAAACGGGCCGCCCAGCTCTCCCGCCAGCGGGCCGCCGTGGACGCCGCCCGGCAGAAGCGGCTGCGGGACGCCGACCCCCACCGCTTCGGCCTGCGCCGCTCGGTGTTCGCGGAGGCGGGCGTGGCGGTCGTCCTGCTCGCCGTCACCACCGTGCTGACCCAGACCGAACCGGGGCGCACCGAGCAGGAGGCCAAGGCCGCCACCTCGTCGGCGTCCTCCTCGTCGTCGACCTCGTCCTCCGGGGCGCTCACCCTGGACATGCCGTTCGACACGGGCGGCAAGGACGGCAAGGGCGTCGTACGGTTCGACCTCGACCCCGCGCGCGTGGGCGGCAACGAGATGCACGTCTACGTCCAGCGGCCCAACGGGCGCGCCTTCGACATCCCCGAGGTGAAGGTCGCCTTCACCCTCGAGGCCAAGAAGATCGGGCCGCTTCCCGTGACCCCCGACCACATCGCCACCGGACACTGGTCCGCGACCGGAGTACAGATCCCGATGGCCGGCGAATGGAAGATCGCCGTGACCGTACGGACCTCCGACATCGACCAGGCGACCGTCTCCAAGAACGCTCAGATCGGCTGAACCGCACCATGGCTGACCAGTCCACCCCTTCCGAAGTGATAGAACCCACCGGCGCCGTCTCCGGGAGCGAAGGCTCTGGCCAGGGGATCTCGCGGCGAACGCTGCTCGGCACCGCCGGTGCGACCGGACTCGTGCTCGGCGCGGGGGGGGCGGGCGCCCGGGGGCCGGCCCCGCCCCCCGCGGGCCCCCCCCCGGCGGGGGGGGGGGGCGGGCGGGGGGGGGGTGCCGCGGGACGCCCCCCCGCGCGGGCCGC
>NZ_JBHYKH010000726.1:0-3417 GCF_042741275.1 Streptomyces sp. NPDC058964 | reverse complement strand
GGCTCCTCACTCCGCCGCGGCCACCGCCGGCAGCGTTCCCGTACGAGCCGCCCGCGCGTACCACCGCGCGCTCGACTTCGGTGTCCGTGCCAGCGTCGCGTAGTCCACGTACACCGCCCCGAACCGCTTGCTGTAGCCGTACGACCACTCGAAGTTGTCCATCAGGGACCACAGGTAGTAGCCGCGCACGTCCGCGCCGTCCGTGATGGCCCGGCGGACCTCCGCCAGATGGCCGTGCAGATAGGCGATGCGCTCGGGGTCGTGCACCCGGCCGTCCGGGTCGGGCTTGTCGTCGTAGGCCGCGCCGTTCTCGGTGATGTACAGCGGCAGGCCGGGCGCCTCCCTCGTGTACCGCATGATCAGGTCGTGCAGGCCCGTCGGGTCGATCGTCCAGCCCATCTCCGTGCGCTCGCCCGGCGTCTGGTGGAAGGCGACGTCGTCCGCGCCCGGCCAGGGCGAGTGGCTGCTCGCGCCGTGTCCGTCCGCGCGCGGGCCGGACACCGTCGTGTCCGCCGCCGAGACCAGGGCCGGCGTGTAGTAGTTCAGGCCCAGCGCGTCCAGCGGCTGGTGGATCGCCTGCAGATCGCCGTCGTGCACGTAGGACCAGTCGGTGATCGACCCCGTCGCCTCGAAGAGCGACTTCGGGTACGCCCCGTGCAGGATCGGGCCGTGGAAGACGCCATTGGCCAAGTCGTCGATCTTCCGCGCCGCCACCAGGTCCGCCGGGTCCTGCGACAGCGGACGTACCACCGAGGAGTTGAGGCTGATCGCGACCGAGTTGCGGGACGGCATCACCGAGCGCAGGGCCGAAGCGCCCAGCCCGTGCGCCAGGTTGAGGTGGTGGGCGGCCCTCAGCGAGGCCACCGGGTCCGTACGGCCGGGGGCGTGCACGCCCGAGCCGTACCCCAGGAAGGCGCTGCACCAAGGCTCGTTGAGCGTGATCCACTGCTCCACCCGGTCGCCGAGCGCCTCGCCGACGATCTGCGCGTACTCGGCGAAACGGTAGGCGGTGTCCCGCTCCGGCCAGCCGCCCGCCTCCTCCAGCTCCTGCGGCAGGTCCCAGTGGTAGAGGGTGACCGCGGGCCGGATGCCGTGGGCGAGGAGTTCGTCCACGAGGCGTCGGTAGAAGTCCAGGCCCACCTGGACCGCCGGGCCCCGGCCCGTGGGCTGCACCCGCGACCAGGAGATCGAGAACCGGTAGGCGTTCAGGCCGAGCTCGGCCATCAGCGCCACGTCTTCGCGGTAACGGTGGTAGTGGTTGACAGCGATGTCACCGGTCTCGCCACCGGCCGTCTTGCCCGGCGTATGGCTGAAGGTGTCCCAGATCGAGGGGGTGCGGCCGCCCTCCCGCACCGCTCCCTCGATCTGGTAGGCGGAGGTGGCGGCGCCCCAGAGGAAGGCAGAAGGAAAAGTCACGGAGTTAACGGGTTCAGGCATGGAAGCGCTCCCATGAAAGGTCGTGTGGACCGAAGGGTGAAGGGCGAGGGGGTGAGGGGCCGGGGCGGCGGTGGCCCGGCCCCGAAGGGCCTGCTGTGCGGCGCGGACGGGGATCAGCCCTTGATCGCGCCCTGCATGATCCCGCCCACGATCTGCTTGCCGAACAGGAGGAAGGCGATGAGCAGTGGCAGCGTACCGAGCAGCGCGCCCGCCATGATCACCGCCTGGTCCGGGACATAGCCCGTACCGAGCGAGTTGAGCGCGACCTGCACGGTCGGGTTCTGCTGGTTCAGGGCGATGATCGGCCACAGGAAGTCGTTCCAGGCGAACACGAAGGTCAGCAGGCCGAGCACGGCCATCGCGGGCCGCGCCGCCGGGAACACCACGTGCCACACGATCCGCAGGCTGCTCGCCCCGTCCACCCGGGCGGCCTCGATCAGTTCGGACGGCAGCGCCTGCACCAGGTACTGCCGCATGAAGAAGGTGCCGAACGCGGTCACCAGGCTGGGCAGGATGACCGTCTGCAGCTGGTTCGACCAGCCGAGGTTCGCCATCCACAGGTACAGCGGTACGACGGCCAGCTGCGGCGGGATCATCATCGTGCCGATGGTCAGCAGCAGGAGCACGTTCGAGAACCGGAACCGCAGCTTGGCGAAGGCGAATCCGGCCAGGGTGGAGAACACGACCGTGCTGACGGTGATCGTGCCGGCGACGAGCGTGGAATTGACCATCGCGGTGCCGAGCCCGGCCTGGTCCCAGGCGGCCTCCATGTTCTTGAACAGGTTCCCGCCGAACCACAGCGGCGGCGGCGTCTGGGCCAGCCTGCGGTCCGTGCGGGAGGCCGCGACGGCGGTCCACACCAGCGGGGCCAGCGAGACCAGCGCGAAGACGGTCAGGACGACGTAGGTGACCGGGCCCGCGTGCATCTGCCTGCCCGCACCCATCACCCGGCGACGGCCGGCCTTGGCCTTTGACGCCTGGGGCAGCGTCAGTTCACTGGTGGTCATTGGGACTTCCTCAACCGTCGGGTGAGCAGCAGGTTGATCGCGGCGACGATCAGCAGGATCAGGAACATCGACCAGGCGATCGCGGACGCCTTGCCGAGGTTGCCGATGATCCAGCCCTGGTCGTACATGTACAGGCCGAGGGTCTGGTACTGGTGCTCGGAGCCGCCCTTGGAACCGCTGACGCCGCCGAACAGCAGCACCTCGCCGAAGAGCTGGGTGGCGCCGATGGTGGAGACCACCACGGTGAACAGGATCGTCGGCCTGAGCTGCGGAATCGTCACGTGCCGGAACTGCTGCCAGCGGTTGGCGCCGTCCAGCGCCGCCGACTCGTACAGGTCGGCCGGGATCGCCTGCATCGCCGCCAGGTAGATCAGGGCGTTGTAACCGGTCCACCGCCAGATCACGATCGTCGAGACCGCGAACTGTGAACCCCAGTCCGCTTCACGCCAGTTGACCGGATCCACCCCGAAGAAATGCAGGATCCAGTTGACCATGCCGCCGTCCCACGAGTACAGCAGCGTGAACACCAGCGTCGCCGCCGCCACCGAGGTGGCGTACGGGGTGAGCATCACCACGCGCCACACGGTGGAACCGCGCAGCTTGTAGTTGAGCAGATGGGCGAGCCCGAGCGCCGCCAGCAGCTGCGGCACCGTCGAGATCAGACCGATGGTGAAGGTGTTCTTCAGGGCGTTCCAGAAGAAGTCCGAGGACAACAGGTTCTTGTAGTTGTCCAGGCCCGCCCAGGTCTGGTGGTGCAGCGACGACAGCTGCACGTTGTGCAGCGAGTACCAGGCCGTGTACAGCAGCGGGACCAGCGAGAAGGCCCCGAAGAGGACGAAGAACGGGGCGACGAACGCGTACGGCGACGCCTTCATGTCCCAGCGGTACAGCCGGCTGCGCCAGGAGTCGGCGCCCGCCGGCGTACCGCGACCACGAGCGCCCCGGGCCGGCGCGGCCGGGGGGGCCGGCGGCG
>NZ_JBHYKH010000725.1:0-3438 GCF_042741275.1 Streptomyces sp. NPDC058964 | reverse complement strand
CAGGTCGAACTCCCCGTCCCGGGCACCCAGCACGAACGCCCGCCACTCCGCCTCCGTGTACCGCAATACGGTGCCCGGGTCGAGGGACGACCGCATCGCCACCGCGCCCTCCGGCAGGTACGCGATCTCGACCCGCTCCTCGTGCTGCTCCGTGCCCGGCGCGCAGTGCCACTCGACGCCCGAGATGTCGAGCGCATAGAGCTCGTCCCGCTCCCGCTCCTTGCGCGCTTTGGTCTCCGCTTCCGTCTCCGCCATCCCGAAGCGACCCCTTCCCGACGTACGAACGATCAGCAGGCTCACCCTAGTGGCGGCCTCCACCGGACCCGGGCCGTTCCGGAACGCGGGCGAGAGCCCCCGTGACTCCCTGGTAGTCTGGTCGACGGCCGTTTGTGTCCGCACCCCCGGAGCCCACCGCTCCGGAGGCGGCGCGCAGCGGATCCCGCCTCCGAGTAACGGAAGTCCCCCCGAGAAGCAGACCGGGGGCGCTCGGTGGCACTCACAGACTATGAGGAGTACGCGTGTCGCTCGACGCCGCCACGAAGAAGCAGATCATGTCCGAGTTCGGTACCAAGGAGGGCGACACCGGCTCCCCCGAGGTCCAGGTCGCTCTGCTCTCCCGTCGGATCTCCGACCTGACGGAGCACCTCAAGACCCACAAGCACGACCACCACTCCCGCCGTGGTCTGCTGATCCTGGTCGGTCAGCGCCGTCGCCTCCTGCAGTACCTGGCGAAGAAGGACATCCAGCGCTTCCGTGCGCTGGTCGACCGCCTCGGCATCCGCCGCGGTGCTGCGGGCGCCAAGTAAGACGCCGTGAGGGGAGCGGTTCCCGGAAGGATCGGGGACCGCTCCCTTTGCCGTACGTGCGGAAACGTGCGGAGTGTCACAGACGCTTTGTAGTGTGGTAGCACAACGCAGTAACGCAGGCAGTAACGCAGTACGTACGACACAGAACGAGGAGAGGCGCACCTAGCCGCCGCCGGTCCTCGGTAGTGGCCCCCGGGGGGAAGCGATCCCCGGGTGCTTCGATCGAAGACCGGCCCGCACCGCACGGAGCGCTTCTTCGCAACCGTCCTCCTGCCACACGGGCAGCCGGGGACGAAGACGAGGAGAAAACGCTAGTGGAGAACGAGACCCACTACGCCGAGGCCGTGATCGACAACGGCGCATTCGGCACCCGTACCATCCGCTTCGAGACGGGCCGCCTGGCCAAGCAGGCCGCCGGTTCCGCCGTGGCGTACCTGGACGACGACACCATGGTGCTGTCGGCCACCACAGCCTCCAAGAACCCCAAGGACCAGCTCGACTTCTTCCCGCTGACGGTGGACGTCGAGGAGCGGATGTACTCGGCCGGCAAGATCCCCGGCAGCTTCTTCCGCCGTGAGGGCCGTCCGTCCGAGGACGCCATCCTCACCTGCCGTCTGATCGACCGCCCGCTGCGCCCGTCCTTCAAGAAGGGCCTGCGCAACGAGATCCAGGTCGTCGCCACGATCATGGCGCTCAACCCCGACCACCTGTACGACGTCGTGGCGATCAACGCCGCGTCCGCGTCCACGCAGCTGGCCGGTCTGCCCTTCTCCGGCCCGATCGGCGGCGTCCGCGTCGCGCTGATCCGTGGCCAGTGGGTCGCGTTCCCGACGCACACCGAGCTCGAGGACGCCGTCTTCGACATGGTGGTCGCCGGCCGCGTCCTGGAGGACGGCGACGTCGCGATCATGATGGTCGAGGCCGAGGCCACCGAGAAGACCATCAAGCTCGTCGAGGGCGGCGCCGAGGCGCCCACCGAGGAGATCGTCGCCGCCGGCCTGGACGCCGCGAAGCCCTTCATCAAGGTGCTGTGCCGCGCCCAGGCCGACCTCGCCTCGAAGGCCGCCAAGCCGACCGCCGAGTTCCCGATCTTCCTCGACTACCAGGACGACGTCCTGGAGGCGCTGTCCGCCGCCGTCCGCCCGGAGCTCGCCTCCGCGCTGACGATCGCGGGCAAGCAGGAGCGCGAGGCCGAGCTGGACCGCGTCAAGGCGCTCGCCGCCGAGAAGCTCCTGCCGGAGTTCGAGGGCCGCGAGAAGGAGATCTCCGCCGCGTACCGCTCGCTCACCAAGCAGCTGGTCCGCGAGCGCGTGATCAAGGAGAAGAAGCGCATCGACGGCCGTGGCGTGACGGACATCCGTACGCTCGCCGCCGAGGTCGAGGCCATCCCGCGGGTGCACGGTTCCGCGCTGTTCGAGCGTGGCGAGACCCAGATCCTGGGCGTCACCACCCTCAACATGCTCCGCATGGAGCAGCAGCTGGACACCCTCTCGCCGGTGACCCGCAAGCGCTACATGCACAACTACAACTTCCCGCCGTACTCCACCGGCGAGACCGGCCGCGTCGGCTCCCCGAAGCGCCGCGAGATCGGCCACGGCGCGCTCGCCGAGCGCGCCCTGGTCCCGGTCCTGCCGACGCGCGAGGAGTTCCCGTACGCGATCCGTCAGGTGTCCGAGGCCCTCGGCTCCAACGGCTCGACGTCCATGGGTTCCGTGTGCGCCAGCACCATGTCGCTCCTGAACGCCGGTGTGCCGCTGAAGGCCCCCGTCGCCGGTATCGCCATGGGTCTGATCTCCCAGGAGATCGACGGCGAGACGCACTACGTCACCCTCACCGACATCCTCGGTGCGGAGGACGCCTTCGGTGACATGGACTTCAAGGTCGCCGGCACCAAGGAGTTCGTGACCGCCCTCCAGCTCGACACCAAGCTGGACGGCATCCCGGCCTCCGTCCTGGCCGCCGCCCTCAAGCAGGCCCGCGACGCCCGTCTCCACATCCTCGACGTGATGATGGAGGCCATCGACCGGCCCGACGAGATGTCCCCGCACGCTCCGCGGATCATCACCGTCAAGATCCCGGTCGACAAGATCGGTGAGGTCATCGGCCCCAAGGGCAAGATGATCAACCAGATCCAGGAGGACACCGGCGCCGAGATCACGATCGAGGACGACGGCACGATCTACATCGGTGCCGCCGACGGCCCGTCCGCCGAGGCCGCCCGTGCCACGATCAACGGCATCGCCAACCCGACGATGCCCGAGGTCGGCGAGCGCTACCTCGGTACGGTCGTGAAGACGACCACCTTCGGTGCGTTCGTCTCGCTGCTGCCCGGCAAGGACGGTCTGCTGCACATCTCGCAGATCCGCAAGCTGGCCGGCGGCAAGCGCGTGGAGAACGTCGAGGACGTCGTCGGCGTGGGCCAGAAGGTCCAGGTCGAGATCGCCGAGATCGACTCCCGCGGCAAGCTCTCCCTGATCCCCGTGATCGAGGGCGAGGAAGGTGCCGAAGAAGCAAAGGACGACACCGACAAGTGACGTCGAGTAGCTCCACGGCGGGGGGGGCCCCCCCCGCGGGCGCGCGGGGCGGGGGGCCCGCCGCCCCCCCCCACCGGCCCCCCGCCTCCACCGTCGCG
>NZ_JBHYKH010000724.1:0-3442 GCF_042741275.1 Streptomyces sp. NPDC058964 | reverse complement strand
CGGGCGGGCGAGCGCGCGCCCCGCCGACGCGGGGCTGGCGCGGGCGCCCCTCCACTCCGTCGCCTCCTTCTTCGTCTCCCGTGTCGACAGCGAGATTGACAAGCGGCTGACCGCTCTCGGCACGCAGGAGGCGCTCGGCCTCAGGGGCAGGGCCGCGCTCGCCAACGCGCGGCTGGCCTACGAGTCGTACCAGGAGGACTTCTCCTCGGACCGGTGGAGCGCGCTGGAGAACGCGGGCGCCAACCGGCAGCGCCCGCTGTGGGCCTCGACCGGTGTGAAGGACCCGGCGTACAAGGACACCCTGTACGTCGACGAGCTGGTCGCGCCCGGCACGGTCAACACCATGCCCGAGGCCACCCTGAACGCCGTCGCCGACCACGGCGACATCACCGGCGACACCGTGACCGGCGGCTACGAGCGGGCCCGTGCCGACCTCGCGGCCGTCGAGGGGCTCGGCATCTCCTACGACGAGGTCGTGCGGCAGCTGGAGGACGAGGGCGTCGCCAAGTTCGAGGCGGCCTGGAACGACCTGCTGGACGCCGTCACGAAGTCCCTCACCAGCAAGGGAGTTGACGCGTAATGACCACCACGCCCGACAAGGGAACGGCACCGGACGAGGTGCGCGTGCCCCTCGTACCGGCGGCCGAATGGGCGAACCCGCTGCGCGACGCACGCGACCGCCGTCTGCCCCGCATCGCCGGACCGTCCGGCCTGGTCATCTTCGGCGTCACCGGCGACCTGTCCCGCAAGAAGCTGATGCCGGCCGTGTACGACCTGGCCAACCGCGGTCTGCTGCCGCCGGGCTTCTCCCTGGTGGGCTTCGCCCGCCGGGACTGGGAGGCCCAGGACTTCGCGCAGGTGGTGCACGACGCGGTGCGCGAGCACTCGCGCACGCCGTTCCGCGAGGAGGTCTGGCAGCAGCTCGCCGAGGGCATGCGGTTCATCCCCGGTGACTTCGACGACGACACCGCGTTCAAGCAGCTGCGCGACGCGGTCGAGGAACTGAACGCCTCCCGGGGCACCGGTGGCAACTTCGCCTTCTATCTCTCCGTACCGCCGAGGTTCTTCCCGAAGGTCGTGCAGCAGCTGAAGAAGCACGGCCTGGCGAGCCCGCCGAAGGGCTCCTGGCGGCGCGCGGTCATCGAGAAGCCCTTCGGGCGCGACCTGAGGTCGGCCCATGAGCTGAACGCCGTCCTGCACGACGTGTTCGAGCCCGACCAGGTCTTCCGCATCGACCACTACCTGGGCAAGGAGACCGTCCAGAACATCCTGGCGCTGCGCTTCGCCAACACGATGTTCGAGCCGATCTGGAACCGGTCGTACGTCGACCACGTGCAGATCACCATGGCCGAGGACATCGGCATCGGCGGCCGCGCCGGCTACTACGACGGCATCGGCTCGGCCCGTGACGTCATCCAGAACCACCTGCTCCAGCTGATGGCGCTGACCGCGATGGAGGAGCCCATCGCCTTCGACGCGGAGGCGCTGCTCACCGAGAAGCTGAAGGTGCTCAAGTCGGTGCGGCTGCCGAAGGACCTGGGCGCGCACACCGTGCGCGGGCAGTACGCGGGCGGCTGGCAGGGCGGTGAGAAGGTGGTCGGCTACCTCCACGAGGACGGCATCGACCCCCAGTCCAGGACCGACACCTACGCTGCGGTCAAGCTGGAGATCGACAACCGCCGCTGGGCGGGCGTCCCCTTCTACCTGCGCACCGGCAAGCGGCTCGGCCGCCGGGTCACCGAGATCGCGGTGGTCTTCAAGCGGGCCCCGCACTCCCCCTTCGACTCCACGGCCACCGAGGAGCTCGGGCAGAACGCGATCGTCATCCGCGTCCAGCCCGACGAGGGCATGACCGTGCGGTTCGGCTCCAAGGTGCCGGGAACCTCGATGGAGATCCGGGACGTGACGATGGACTTCGCCTACGGCGAGTCGTTCACGGAGTCCAGCCCGGAGGCGTACGAGCGGCTCATCCTGGACGTACTGCTCGGCGATGCCAACCTGTTCCCCCGCCACCAGGAAGTGGAAGAGTCCTGGAAGATCCTCGACCCGATCGAGGAGTACTGGGCGACGCACGGCAGGCCGGCGCAGTACGCGTCGGGCAGCTGGGGACCCGGGGAAGCCGACGAGATGCTCGCACGAGACGGACGGAGCTGGCGCAGGCCATGAAGATCGACCTGACCGACACCACGGCAAGCAAGATCAACAAGGCGCTGGTCCAGGGCCGCCGCGCCATCGGGACGCCGGCCGTGGGGATGGTCCTGACGATGGTCATCGTCACGGACGAGGAGAACGCCTACGACTCGATCAAGGCGGCCGAGGAGGCCTCGCACGAGCACCCCTCGCGCACCCTGGTCGTCATCAAGCGGCACGCCCGCACCCCGCGCGAGCGCACGCAGTCGCGGCTCGACGCCGAGGTCCGGGTGGGCTCCGAGGCCGGCACCGGTGAGACGGTCGTGCTGCGGACCTACGGCGAGGTGTCCGACCACGCCGACTCCGTGGTGCTGCCGCTGCTGCTGCCGGACGCGCCGGTCGTCGTCTGGTGGCCGGCGGACGCGCCCGAGGTGCCCGCCAAGGACCCGCTGGGCGCCCTGGCGCAGCGCAGGATCACCGACCTGTACGCCGTCGAGCACCCGATCGAGGCCCTCGACGCCCGCGCCCGCGCCTACACGCCCGGCGACACCGACCTCGCCTGGACCCGTCTGACCCCGTGGCGCTCGATGCTGGCGGCGGCCCTGGACCAGGCCCGGGTGCCGGTGGTCTCGGCCGCCGTGGAGAGCGAGGCCGACAACCCGGCCGCCGAACTGCTCGCCCGCTGGCTGGAAGTACGGCTGAAGGTCAAGGCCGACCGCGTGGTCACCGGCGGGCCGGTCGTCACCGCCGTACGCCTCGGCACCGCGTCCGGCGAGATCGTCATCGACCGGCCCGAGGGGCCGCTGGCCACCCTGACCCTGCCGGGCCAGCCGCCGCGCACCCTCGCCCTGGGGGTCCGCCCCACCTCCGAGCTGATCGCCGAGGAGCTCCGCCGCCTCGACGCCGACGAGATGTACGCCATCGCCCTGCGCGGCGAGGGCACCGAGGAGAGCGCCTGACATGTCCGGCAACGCCAAGCTCAACCAGCGGCCCGAGTGGACGGCGCTCGCCGACCACCGCGCCCAGTGGCAGACCCATCTGCGGGAGCTGTTCGAGACGGACCCCGAGCGTGCCGGGCGGTACGTCGTGCGGGTGGGTGACCTGCTGATCGACTACAGCAAGCACCTGGTCACCGACGAGACCCTGGCGCTGCTGCGGGAACTGGCCGCCGCCACCGACGTGTCCGGGCTGCGCGACGCCATGTTCCGCGGCGAGCGGATCAACACGACCGAGAACCGCGCGGTCCTGCACACCGCGCTGCGCGCCCCGCGGGACGCGGTGATCGAGGTCGACGGGGAGAACGTCGTGCCCG
>NZ_JBHYKH010000723.1:0-3455 GCF_042741275.1 Streptomyces sp. NPDC058964 | reverse complement strand
CTGGAGACCGAGGTCCTCGACCGCGCCCTGCGCGCCGCCACCAGGGTCACCTTCGACCGCGTCGACTCCGACGGCTGCATGTCCACCAACGACACCGTGCTGCTGCTCTCCTCCGGCGCCGCCGGGGTCACCCCGGAGTACGAGGAGTTCGCCGAGGCCGTTCGCGCCGTCTGCGACGACCTCGGCCGGCAGCTCATCCGGGACGCCGAGGGCGCCAGCAAGGACATCAAGGTCGAGGTGATCAACGCCGCGACCGAGGACGACGCCGTCGAGGTGGGCCGCTCCATCGCCCGCAACAACCTCCTCAAGTGCGCCATCCACGGCGAGGACCCCAACTGGGGCCGGGTCCTGTCCGCCATCGGCACCACGCGGGCCGCCTTCGAGCCCGACCAGCTCAACGTCGCCATCAACGGCGTCTGGGTGTGCAAGAACGGCGGTGTCGGCGAGGACCGCGAGCTGGTCGACATGCGATACCGCGAGGTGCACATCGTCGCCGACCTCGCCGCCGGCGGCGAGACCGCCACCATCTGGACCAACGACCTGACCGCCGACTACGTCCACGAGAACAGCGCCTACTCCTCATGAGCACAGGAACGACTCGTAAGCACACGGCCCTGCCGAAGGCCCAGATCCTCATCGAGGCGCTGCCCTGGCTGACCCGGCACCACGGCAAGACCGTCGTCATCAAGTTCGGCGGGAACGCCATGGTGAACGAGGAGCTGAAGGCGGCCTTCGCCCAGGACGTGGTCTTCCTGCGGCACGCCGGCCTCAGGCCGGTCGTCGTGCACGGCGGCGGCCCGCAGATCAGCGCCGCCCTCGACCGGCACGGCATCGTCAGCGAGTTCAAGGCGGGCCTCAGGGTCACCACCGAGGACGCCATGGACGTCGTACGGATGGTGCTCGCCGGACAGGTGCAGCGCGAGCTGGTCGGACTGCTCAACCAGCACGGTCCGTTCGCCGTCGGCCTCACCGGCGAGGACGCCCACACCATCACCGCCACCAAGCACCAGCCCCGGATCGACGGCGAGTACGTCGACATCGGGCGGGTGGGCGAGATCACCGAGATCGACACGGGCGCGATCGAGGCCCTGCTCGCCGACGGCCGCATCCCGGTCGTCTCGTCGATCGCCCGTAGCCAGGACGACGGACATGTCTACAACGTCAATGCTGATACGGCGGCTGCGGCACTCGCTGCGGCACTGGGCGCCGAGACACTCATGGTCCTCACCGACGTCGAGGGCCTCTACGAGGACTGGCCGGACTCCGACGAGGTGATCAGCCGCCTCACCGCCACCGAACTGGAGAAACTCCTGCCGGAGCTGTCCTCCGGCATGGTGCCGAAGATGGAGGGCTGCCTGCACGCCGTGCGCAACGGAGTCCACACCGCCCGCGTCATCGACGGCCGGGTCCAGCATTCGATCCTGCTGGAGATCTTCACCGACGAGGGCATCGGCACCATGGTCGTGCCCGACGAGCAAGAGGGGGATGCCGCATGACCGCCAACGAAGAGCTGACCCAGCGCTGGCAGGGCGCGCTCATGAACAACTACGGCACCCCGCGGCTGCCCCTGGTCCGCGGTGCCGGCGCCAGGCTGTGGGACGCCGACGGCAAGGAGTACGTCGACTACGTCGGCGGCATCGCGGTCAACGCGCTCGGCCACGCCCACCCGGCCGTCGTCGAGGCCGTCAGCAGGCAGATCGCCTCCCTCGGCCATGTCTCCAACCTCTTCGTCGCCGAACCGCCCGTCGCCCTCGCCGAACGCCTCCTCCAGCTCTTCGGCCGCGACGGCAAGGTCTTCTTCTGCAACTCCGGCGCCGAGGCCAACGAGGGCGCCTTCAAGATCGGCCGGCTGACCGGGCGCACCCATATGGTCGCCACCCAGGGCGGCTTCCACGGCCGCACGATGGGCGCCCTCGCCCTCACCGGCCAGCCCGGCAAGCAGGAGCCCTTCCTGCCGCTGCCCGGCGACGTCACGCATGTGCCCTACGGCGACGCCCAGGCTCTGGCCGCCGCGGTCACGGAGGAGACCGCCCTCGTGGTCATCGAGCCCATCCAGGGCGAGAACGGGGTCGTCGTGCCCCCGGCCGGCTATCTGAAGGCGGCGCGGGCGATCACGGCCGCCACCGGGTCCCTCCTCGTCCTCGACGAGGTGCAGACCGGCATCGGGCGCACCGGGCACTGGTTCGAGTACCAGGCCCACGAGGGCGTCCTGCCGGACGTCGTGACCTTGGCGAAGGGGCTGGGCGGCGGTCTGCCGCTCGGCGCCACCGTGGCCTTCGGACGGGCCGCCGAGCTGCTGCGGCCCGGTCACCACGGCACGACCTTCGGCGGCAACCCGGTCGCCTGTGCCGCCGGACTCGCCGTCCTCGACACCATCGCCGACGAGGGCCTGCTGGAGAACGTCAAGCGCCAGAGCGCCACGCTGCGGGACGGAATCGAGTCGCTGGGCCACTCGTCGATAGCCCATGTCCGGGGCGCGGGCCTCCTCCTGGGTATCGTGCTCACGGAGCCGCTCGCGCACCAGGTGCAGCAGGCGGCTCAGGAGGCCGGTTTCCTGGTGAACGCGCCCGCCCCCGACGTCGTACGGCTGATGCCGCCGCTGAACCTCGGCGACGACGAGACGGACGCCCTCCTCCAGGCACTGCCCGGCATCCTCGACGCAGCGAACGGGGACGGACGATCCGGGGAATGAGACGACGATGAGCCACGCGCAGGAGCACGACCAGACCGCGGGACCTGCCGTGCCGCAGACCCGCACCGCACGCCACCGCCGGATCGTGGACATCCTCAACCGGCAACCGGTCCGCTCGCAGAGCCAGTTGGCGAAGCTCCTCGCCGACGACGGACTGAGCGTCACCCAGGCGACACTGTCCCGGGATCTGGACGAGCTGAACGCGGTGAAGATCCGCAACACCGACGGCGACCTGATCTACGCGGTCCCGAGCGAGGGCGGCTTCCGCACGCCCCGCGCGCCGCTGGGGGAGTCGGTGAAGGAGGAGCGGATGCGGCGCCTGTCCCAGGAGCTGCTGATCTCCGCGGAGGCCTCCGCCAATCTCGTGGTCCTGCGTACCCCTCCGGGGGCTGCGCAGTTCCTGGCGTCGGCGATCGACCAGGCCGAGCTGCACGACATCCTGGGGACGATCGCCGGCGACGACACGCTGCTGCTGATCAGCCGGGATCCGTCCGGAGGCCAGGCGCTCGCCGAACATCTGCTGCGGCTGGCCCAGAACGGCCACTGAGGAGGGTGATGCGGGGGTGCGCCGACCGCGGGTGGCGGGCTGATCGCGCCCAGCGGCGGATCCGCACATCGGGACCGCCCCGCGCCCCGGCCAGGGCCGGCCTGCGTCCGCCGAGCGGCGACCCCGCGTAGCTGCGGGCGGTGGGGGCGCGGCGGCCCGCCCCCGGGGGGGGGGGGGGGCGCCGCCCCCCCCCGCGCAGGGGTGCAGGGGGGGGCC
>NZ_JBHYKH010000722.1:2839-3468 GCF_042741275.1 Streptomyces sp. NPDC058964 | reverse complement strand
GTGCGTGTTATAGTATTTTTTAAAAAACAAAAAATTAAAAAAACCTCCAAAACCGCCCCCCATAATGCCACCGCCCCCCCCCCCGCCCCCACGCCGGCCGACGCCCGGCCGAGAGAATCCGGCCGGTAGCGCGGCCGCACGGTCATTACCCGACCCCGCGAGAAGCACCTGCCCGCGCTACTGATCAAGAGGTTGCAGGTTCGAGTCCTGTCGAGCGCACCGGCACGAAGGCCCCGGGGTTCGGCGAATTCGAGGGGTCGTTGCAACAGCTGGTCAGATGGCTAACGAGCTCGTACAAGGTAAGCGGCGAGACGTCGAGGATCGTGGCAGGGCGGGCTATTCACATCTGCCGTGCCGAAGTCGGCTCCACAGCCTGCTGATGGGACAGCAGGTCGGCGACGGCCTGAGCAATACCGGCCGGGCCGTAAGGGCGGTACGGAGTGGTGAGGCGGCTCAATTCCGGGCGGGGCAGGAGCGCCTGATGGCTGTTCCGGCGTATCCGCCGGTCCCGTTGGGTGGGACAGGTAAAACAGAAGCCGACTCCGCAGTGGAATTTGGGCGGGGGGGGGGCCCGGCCCCGCCCCCCCCCCCCCCCCCCACCCCGGCGACACGGGGGGGCCGGAGCGCTC
>NZ_JBHYKH010000722.1:0-2829 GCF_042741275.1 Streptomyces sp. NPDC058964 | reverse complement strand
ATAAACACCCTCTCTCTCTCCGTCGGTGTGTCTGTCGCTGTCCCCTCCTCCCTCACCCCCACCCACCACTCCCCGTACCGCTGCGGTACTGGGCGATCCGTGCCTGTCGGCGGCAGTCGAGCGACCGGGACCTGGGCTGGTGAAGGCGGCGGTGTGCGAGGCCCGGCAGCGCGCACGTCAGCGCGCCTTCGCGCCGGAGGAGTTCGCGGACAGTTCCGCGCGCATCTCCCGGTCGGCGAGCTCGACCAGGCCCTTGCGCGCCGCGGCTTCCACCGCCTTGTGGTGGTCCGGGTGCAGCATGCCTAGTACTCCAGCCGTAGATCGCGATCTTGCCTTGACAGCCGCTACTACAGTAGTGCCGCGCGCAGTGTGTAAGTTCACGGTCCATAGGCGAGATCCGTGCCGCCACTGGCCTCAATCAGCCAGGACAGCGAGCCGCTGCCGAACGGCCAGCCGGTGGTGGTCACTTGCACCCAGCCGCCTCCCGATTCATCGATGCCTGTATGCCACCACCACCAGCTGCGATCGTCACCGGCTCCTTCCTCGGTCGGGTCGAAGTAGTACAGCCAGCTCGACAGCGTCCACGGCCCATCGCCAGCAGCCGCTCTCTGCTCCGGCGTCATCGCCCGCCACTGCCGCAGCCATGCCTCGGCATCGAAGGGCTCGCCTGGCTCCGGCTCTATGGGCTCGGGCGCGCACCGCTGGATGAACCATGCCGGCAGCAGCTGCAGCCACCGCTCATCTGTAGGCCAGTCGCCTATGCGCTCGACCACGCGCGTCAGCACCGCACGAGCATTGGCAATGACCTGGGCGGGATCCTCGGCGGTAAACCGGACCCGGACGAGAAACGGCCGCAGCTGGCTGTCCTCAGCCCGTAGTCCGGACCGAAGACGCCGTAGCTCGCCCTCAATGATCTCCACGGCGAAGAAGTGTGCACCACCACCGGCCTCGCCACACCTCAATACCGCCAGCCCACGAGATCACGATCTGCAGCTGACGTGATCTTCATGTCTGATTCGCGGCTTGTCGGCGGTAATGGCTGGCCTGGGCTCGGGCCTGATGGCGGCGTCGCCAGGTGGACCAGCGGAGCGGGTGGGCCGCATCGCGCACGGGCCGGACGACGAGTGACGTGAACAGTCGCTGGATCTCGTTGCAGGTGAGCGGGATCAGCCCGTCCGGGGAGGGATGGCGGGCATGTTCGTCAGCGCGGACGACGGCGAGGAAGGCGTGGGCGAGCATGGCCAGGGTGACCCAGCCAGACCACGAGGTGAAGCGGCGGACTTGGTGCTCGTCCAGTCCGGCTAGGCCCTTCCCGGCCTGGAAGGTCTCCTCCACCCGCCATCTCGACCCGGCAACGTGCACCAGCGTGGCCAGGGGTGCCGGGGCGGGCGACCAACAGCGGTAGTAGGCCACTTCACCGGTGGTGCGGTTGCGGCGGATCAGCAGCCGGTGACTTCCGGGCAGGGGCTCGGCCAGGTCGATGACGGCCCAGCCGTAGAAACGGTGCCCCTTGACGCCGGCCCCTGCCGACAGCTTCTGTCAGGCCCGCCTGGGCACCTTCGCTGCCAGGGCATCCGCGGAAAACTTCCCTGCACCGGTGGTGACTTCGGCCGAGCAGGCGACCGCGAGCACGTAACCGACCCCGCACTCTTCCAGCGCGGACCGCAGTTTCGGGTTGCCGCCGTAGACCTCGTCACCCGCGACCCAACCCACCCGGTGCCCGGCGTCAAGGAACCGGCCGAACATGCGGGCGGCGAGGTCCGGCTTGGCCGCGAACACGACGTCCTCTCCCAGTCCCGCAGCCCGGCAGCGGTCCACGTCACACGTCCACGAGCGCGGGATGTACAGCTCTCGGTCCACCGCCGCATGTCCGCGGCTGCCTGCGTACACGAGATAGACGGCGACCTGGGAGTTCTCGATCCTCCCGGCGGTACCGGTGTACTGGCGCTGGACACCGACGGTGTGCGTGCCCTTCTTCACGTCCCCGGTCTCGTCGACAACCAGCACCGCATCCTCGTCGCGCAGGTGCTCCAGCACGTACTCGCGCACGTCATCACGCACGGAATCCGCATCCCACTTGGCGCGGCCGAGCAGGTGCTGCATGCCGTCAGGGCTGGCTTCCCCGGCCCACTCGGCGATGCTCCAGCAGTTCTTGCGTGGCAGGTCCGAAAGCAGCCCCAACACCAAGTCCCGCACACGACGCCGGGGTTCAACCCGCACGAACCGGCCCGCTATCCGGGACATCAGGATCTCGAACGCCGCCTGCCAGCGGGCAGGGTCTACGCTGTGTCCTGCGGCCACCGCATGATCTTGTTCGGCCAGTCGGGAACGCGCCCGGCGTGGTTGATCGCCTTGAACCGCGCACCTACCACCGGCCCGGTTGCTCCCTCGATCCATGTGCACCGGACGACCTCCGGCGAGTACTCGGGCGTTCGGGTGACGTCGGAGACGAGGGCGTACAACACCTCGGGCGAAGCCTCGATGTACCGCGACGCGTTGTCCGAAGTCAGCTCTTGCTTCATTTCTGCCTCCTGTGCGATTTGGCGGTCCGCCGTTCGGCGGCCGCGAGGAACATGTCGACCGCGAGATTCGTTTTGGGTGTCGTGCTCAAACGCCCGCAGGATGAATCACTGACGTCAGGGAGCTCTTTCCAACCTGGCGGGTTGGACGGGCAGTTGGGCTGACAGACAGGTGAAGCCCCTGGTAGATGGGTTTTCGACCAAGAAATCCGTCTCCACCAGAGGCTTCGTGTGCTTGTCTACCCGTCGGGCGTCGACGTGTCCAGTTCTGCCCTGCGCTTCCTGTCCGCCAAGCTCCGTCAGCGCCGCC
>NZ_JBHYKH010000721.1:0-3469 GCF_042741275.1 Streptomyces sp. NPDC058964 | reverse complement strand
GGTAACGCGCCGGGACAACGTTGTCGACGGCCCCTGACGGAGGCCCTCGTGGCGGCACCCCCATCTGCTGCAGCGGACGGCGAGCGACGCGACCTCGCTCGCAGCAGTGGCAGCTGGTGGCGGCCTGACGAAGGCCCGGGGGGTGCGACGGCGGTGCCGGTCAGCGCCGCAGGGCGCCCTGAGCGGCCGGCACACCGGAGTGCGCGGTGTCCCCGGCGCGGCGCACGGCGAACACCGCGTACACATAGGCGAGATCGAGGACGAGGCAGCCGATGTAGAGGTAGTACATCAGGGCGTTGTCGTAGCGCGGATCCCGGTCGGGGTCGGTGAGCATCGTCAGGGACGCGCAGGCGGTGCCCAGGAGTTTGGTCACCGCGATGCCCGGGGACTGGCCGCGCGTCCCGCGGCGGGCGGCCAGCATCGCCAGGAACATCCCCGACATGGCCAGGTTGCTCGCGAACGCCGTGAGGACGGAGGCGCCCTCGTCGAACTGCTCCGAGGCGTAGTTCATACCCGGATAGGCGAGGAGCAGCAGCGCGGCCAGCGCCGGAAGGAACAGCCGGTCCGGCAGGTGGGGGAACTCGGCCCGGCCGAAGCGGACGAGGGTGTAGCCGACGGCCAGGTCGAAGGTGAACCAGACGATGTTGATGACGTGTCCGATCCCGGACGGCGGGCGCACGAAGGCGAACATGAACTCCCAGCTGATGTTGGTGGCGAACGCCACGACCGGCATCCCGAACGTCCGCTCCCGCAGCCCGGTGCGGATCAGCAGCAGGTAGGCGACCGTCCAGAAGAGTCCCGCCCCCAGGAGAAACGCCGTGTGCGCCGCGTGCATGGATGCCCTCCGTAAACCGTCGGTGTCCGGCTCGCGCCGGTGACTACTCTGGCACGGTGCCCCTCACGAACGTTCTGCCGATCGCCGTGGACGAGATCGAGGACCCGCCCCTGAGACCGCTTCCGCCGAGGGCCGCCGTGCTGCTTCAACGGCTTGATGCCCCGCCCCGGCTGGTCGCCCACCTCCGGGCGGTGCACGACGTCGCGGCGCGGCTCGCCGACTGGGCCGGACAGCACTGCCCGGCACTGGAGTTCGACAGGGAGGCGGTGCTCTTCGGGGCGGCCACTCATGACATCGGCAAGATCCTGCATCCCGCGGAGCTCTGCGGACCGGGTGCCCGGCACGAGCAGGCCGGGCGCGAACTCCTGCTGGAGCACGGAGTGGACGCCGGGCTCGCCCGGTTCGCCGGTACGCACGCCTCGTGGGACGCGCCGGAAGCCGGTGTGGAGGACCTGCTGGTGAGCCTGGCCGACAAGGCCTGGAAGAACAAGCGCGTCCCCGCCCTGGAGGACCTGGTCGTGGCACGGCTCGCGCGGGCCGGCGGGCGCCCGGTCTGGGAGGAGTTCCTGCTGCTGGACGAGGCCCTCACGGAGATCGGCGAGGGCGCCGACCGTAGGCTGGCCTACCAGATGTCCCACCCCGTGGCGCGAAGGTGACGATGTACGCGGTATCCCTGGGCGACGGCGCCGAACTGACCCCCCTCGAACCGTGGCAGGCCGAGGAGTTCCTGGCCCATGTGGACCGGGGGCGCGAGTTCATCGGGCGGTTCAACGGGTTGCCGGACGTGGTCACGGACCTGGAGTCGAGCCGCGCGTTCCTGCGCTCGTACGCTGAGCGGGCGGCGGCGGACACCGGCCGGATCGGCGCCGTCCGCCTGGACGGACGGCTCGTCGGCGCGGTCGTCCTGCGCCGGCTGGACGTCGGGCAGGGGATCGCCGAGGCGGGCTGCTGGCTGGAGCCTTCGGCGGTGGGCCGGGGGCTGGTGACCCGTGCCGCGCGCGTGCTCATCGACTGGGCCGTCCGGGAGCGCGGCATCCAGCGTGTCGAGTGGTGGGTCTCCCCGGAGAACGCGCCCAGCATCGCCGTGGCCCGCCGGCTCGGGATGAGCAAGGACGGTGTGCTGCGGCAGAGTTACCTCTACCGGGGGAAGCGGCACAACGAGGAGATCTGGTCGGTGACGGCGCCGGAGTGGGTCCGTGACGCCGAGGGCGCGGCGGGCTGATTCCGCGGGCGGGCCGGTGGAGGCGGTCGCCCCTACCAGGAACGCGCGACGTGCAGCAGGTGGTCACGGACCCGGGTCACATCGGGGTTCTCGGGCCGGCCAAGGCGCTGTACCAGAAAGGCCGTGTTGATCGGCGGATCCTCGGGCTCGTGCAGCGGCACCAGGACACCGGAGGCCAGCTGTTCGGCACACAGGTAGCGGGGCAGCACGGCAAAGCCCGCTCCGGCCGTCACCGCGGCCAGAACCCCGCGCAGGTCGGGCACGGTGACGGCGGCCGGGCAGGAGAGCCGTCGGCCGAAGACGTGGCGCCAGTAACGGCGGGCGATCGGAAGGTCCTCGGCGTACGTGATCAGCGGCACGGAGTGCAGCACGGCGGGGCCGTCGGTGGCCAGCGGTTCCCGCAGGCGCTCGGCCCACAGCGGGGCGGCGACCAGTACGAACTCCTCGTCCGCGAGCGGAACCGCGCTCAGCGTGCGGCCACGCGGCCGGGTCGTGGCGACCACCAGATCGTGGCGGCCCGCGCGGAGTTCGTCCAGCAGTGCATCCGTCAGTCCCGTCGCCACGCGCAGCCGTACGCCCTCGGCCACCAGCGGTGCCAGGGCGGGCAGCAGGGAGGTGCACAGGAACTCGGCGGGTCCGGCCAGGTGGACTGGTTCGGCCCGGCCGCCCGGCAACGGGTGCGGGCCCGCCACGGCCGCGAGTTCGTCGAGCGGCGCGGCGACGCGGGCTGCCAGCTCGTCGGCGACGGCCGTAGGGGCGACGCCCCGCGGCAGACGCTCGAACAGCTCACGTCCGGCCTGCCGCTCCAGCGTGCGCATCTGGGTCGTCACCGTGGGCTGGGACAGCCCCAGCAGCTGCGCGGCACCCGTGAAGGAGCCCGACCGGTACACGGCCAGGAAGGTGCGCAGCAGGTTCAGGTCGAGGGATGAGCCGTCCACGTGACCGAGTATGCGCCGCGACCCATAGAAACCCCAATGCCTCAGGGCCGTGATCCTCGCCGATTTCCTATGCCTCAGATCTTCCCGGATCCCGGAACTGCGGGGTCGGGCCCCGGTCCCGGCGGGCGTCGGCCGTCCGGACCGGCGGGATGCGGTCTCCCGCTGGGCTGAACGGTCGGCCGTACCGAGGCGTTGGCCTGCCGGTGGCGCCGCGCCGGGACTAGGTTGTGCGACATGAGCAATCTTGACCGTCAGGCGGTGCCGAGTGTGTGCGGCGGCCGGGGGTTCGTCGTCGCCGAACCCGTCCGCGAGCTGCTGAGTCCCCGCCAGGTCCGGCTGGGCGAGTCGACCGAGGTCCGACGGCTGCTGCCCAACCTGGGCCGCCGCATGATCGGCGCCTGGTGCTTCGTCGACCACTACGGCCCGGACGACATCGCCGACGAGCCCGGCATGCAGGTCCCGCCGCATCCGCAC
>NZ_JBHYKH010000720.1:2637-3479 GCF_042741275.1 Streptomyces sp. NPDC058964 | reverse complement strand
GTCGGGCCGCGACTGCACGACCAGGGCCGCGACCGCGGCGGACAGCACTCCGAGCGCGATGTTCTTCTTCATCCTGTCTCTCCTCAGTTGACGGCCTCGCCGGCCAAGGGCCGCGAGCCGGGTTCGGGGGGTGCGGCCAGCAGCTCCGAGATCAGCCGGACGGCCTGCGGCACGGCGTCGGACACCGGCCCGCTGAGACCGATCCCCTCCTCCACGCAGGCCGGTTCGCAGCCCACGACAAGGGTGCGGCGCGGGGGCCGGCCGCCGGTTCCGGCGCAGAGGGTGCCCAGCAGCGCGAGCACGGCGTCGGGGGTCATCCGGTGACCGTCGAGCGGGGCGTGCTCCGCGCCGCCCGCGCCGATGTCGTCGTGCTCGATCAGGTACAGGGTGCCGGGAGCTCCGCCGCGGACCGTGGCATCCACCAGGATCAGGGTGTCGTAGCCGTCGAGGAGCCGGTAGGCGAGGTGCACGCCGCGCACGCCGATGTCGGCGGCCTCGACGTGACCGGGCAGCCGGCGTTCGCCGAGGGCGCGCACGGTCTCGACGCCGAAGCCGTCGTCGCCGAGGAAGATGTTCCCGATGCCCGCTACGAGCACGCGGGCATCATCGCCCCGCTCCGGGGAAGGGCTCATGCGTCGTCCCCCAGAGGCGTGAGCTCGTCGGGCTGGAAATACAGGTAGCGGCCCTGTTCGCGGCGCAGGTCGGCGCCGGGGTCGCCGTCCACGGTCACCGCCAGGTGGACTCCGCCGTCCACGTCGTGGAGCACGGCCTCGACGGTCGCGGCGCGCCCCCGAAGGAACAGGTCCTGGGCGTCGCTGCGGCGCAGGCCGGGGTCGAGCACG
>NZ_JBHYKH010000720.1:0-2628 GCF_042741275.1 Streptomyces sp. NPDC058964 | reverse complement strand
TGCCCGCGCCCCCCGTCCGGCCGCCGACCGTGACCCGGTCGCGGGCCGGGTCGAAGCCGGCGTCGGCCGCCGGGTCCCACCAGGGCGTGTCCGGCCGCGGTACGCCGTGCTCGTCGGGGAAGCCCTCGGCGGGCGCGGGCCGGGTCACCTCGCGCAGACCGCGCACCGCGCCGTGCAGGCGCTCCAGTACCTCCTGGGGCAGCGAGTCGGCGAGGTCGATCACCGCCGCCGCCCGGTCGTCGGTGCCGCGTGCCTCGCGCTTCTCCTCGTCGGTGAGGGCTGCGGTGCGCAGGGCGAGGATCTCGTCGATCTCGGTCGCGTCGTAGAGGGCGCCGGGGCTCTCGGGTGCGATGGCCGGGTGGTCCTCGAGGATGATCGGCGAGGACAGGACGACGTCGGCGCGGCCGGGTTCGCCCGCGAGCACCGGCCAGGTGTGCAGATTGCGGCAGGCGCCGACCGCGGTCTTCGCCCATTCGGGGGGATCCGTCATCGACAGGAACGAGCCCTTGCTCAGCGCCATGAGGAGGTGGGCTGCCACCAGGGAGCGCGGGAGTGCCGCCTCGCGGTCGGCCGCGTGGCCGGCCTGCGGGATCCAGCCGCTGGTGTTCTCGGCGACGGCCGTCAGCCGCATCACCCGGTAGGGTCCGTCGAGTTCACGAGCGGACAGCCGCAGGGCCCCGGCCAGTTCCTCGTGGCGGCGGATCGTGCGGCCGACGGTCCGGCCCGCCTCGTCGAGGACGGGCTCGGTCTCCTCACCGGCGGAGCGGTCGAAGGGGATCGTGACGTCCCCGGCGAGGAGGTCCGCCACCGGGACCACCGCCTCGACGCGCTCCTCGACGCCCTCGTCCCAGGGGACCAGGACCCGGTCGGCCAGACGCAGTTCGGTGACGGTCTCGAACCCGCCGTCGGCGAGCGCCCGCTGGACCGTGCGGCGGCGGGCGCGCAGGAAGCGCAGTTCGACGGCGAGGGTGGCGTCCGCCCTGGGTTCCATCAGGCACTCGGTGTGCTGGAAGGCGTGCTCCTCGCAATCGGCACCCCACGCGGGCGGCACCAGCACCCCGAACTGCCAGCGCAGCCGGTTCTTGGCCGCGGAGGCGCGGTAGGGGTAGAGCACGTAGCCCTCGAAGAGGACGGCGTCGGCCACCTGCCGGGCGAGGGCGAGCCGCGCCTCGGTCTCGGGAGCGAACGTTGTCACGCTCACGGAGCGGTCCTTCCGGTCATGGCGGCGCCGGTGACGGACGCGTTCCCCGTCTCCTCCAGCAGGGCCCGTACGGTCGCCTCCCAGGAGGGAAACGCCCGGCGCGAGCGGAAGGCGAGCAGGGCGTCCATGGTGTCGCGGGGCAGGCGGATCCAGCCGCAGCCGGGAAAGTGCTGTTCGACCATCTCGCGCCAGGTCGCGACGGGCATCCGGAACGTCGCCTCCCGGTCCCAGGGGACGGGCTCGACGCGGAATCCGCCCTTGCCGGTGAAGGCCGTGCCGGAGAAGAGCATGAGCAGGGGGACCTCGCCGCCCTGGAGCGCGTCGAGGTAGCGGGTCGCGGCGATGTCCATGTCGTAGGTGCAGGGCACGACGAGGTCCGCCTCGGTCTCCCGGGTGAAGCCCGTGACCATGAGCGGGACCTGAGCGAACTGCACCGGCTGGAGGGTGCTGCCCCACCGCGAGCGCTCGCCGAAGATGTCGGCGAGTCGGTCGGCCTCCGCCGCGTCGTAGCCTCGCCGCGCGGGCTCGATGCGGATCTGGCAGTTCAGCAGCAGGGCGTGCACGGGTTCGTCGTCGGGCTTGGTGATGCGCAGCCGGAACACCAGGGTGGGTCCGGCTGCATAGGGGTCGGCGCGTACGCCGGTGCACACGAAGGAGAGTCCGCTCACCGCCGGTCCCCCTCGCCGACCGGCCGGGCCAGGCCCGCGACGCGTGCGAAGAACGCGTCCAGGGCGGCGCGGGCCTCGGCCCCGCCGTCGAAGCCCGTCCACAACAGGCGCATGCGGCCGACGAGTTCGTAGCAGCTGTCGATCGGGACGAGATGGCACTCGATGCCGGCGTCGGTACGACGCAGCAGCAGGGCCTCGACGTCCGGTTCGAGCAGCCCGGCGAGGCCGGTGGCGGCCAGGACCCCGGCCCACGCCTCCGGTTCGAGCTCGCTCTCGGTGGCGCCGGCCGGACTCGGGTAGAGGGCGACCAGGCGGTCGAGTTCGGAGTTGCGGAAGAAGAAGGCGACCCCGACCGGGATGCGCAGTGTGTCCCAGGCCTGGTCGTCGAGGCGGTGGCCGGGGTCGGTGAGGTAGCGGTCGGGGACCGGCCGGAAGCGGCCCTCGCGGGCGCCCGGCCTGTCCATCAGCAGGAAGCACGACGGACAGGCGCACACCAGCGCCCGCTGCTCGGTGTCCACGAGGTGGCGGTGCTCCTCCTCGTCCACGACCGCCGAGCACAGTCCGCACCGCTCCTGCTGCGGCGGGCGTTCGGTGAGGAACCTGCGCAGGCCGGACGTCTGTGCCGGGGACGTGGTCATCCGGCGGCCCCCGGCCGCATGCCGATCTGGAGCAGCGCGGGTCCGGCCGGCCCGTTGCCGGTCCGCACCTCGACGGCCGTGACCTCCGGCACGAAACAGGTGATCACGTCCTCCGCCGTCC
>NZ_JBHYKH010000719.1:0-3487 GCF_042741275.1 Streptomyces sp. NPDC058964 | reverse complement strand
CTCCCCCCCGCAGTCCACGGTCCCCCCACACCCCCCTCTGAGCCCCCCGCCCGCCCCGCCCCCCCCCCCCCCCCCCGACGAGATCAACGGCTTCCCGGGCCACACCGTCGGGGAACTCCTCGACATCCCCTTGACCGCGCACTTCATCGGCGGCTGCCCCATCGGCGACAGCCCCGAAACCGGCGTGGTCGACCCCTACCACCGCCTCTACGGACACCCGGGGATCACCGTCGTCGACGGCTCCACCGTCTCCGCCAACCTGGGTGTCAACCCCTCCCTCACCATCACCGCCCAGACCGAGCGTGCCATGTCCATGTGGCCCAACAAGGGTGAATCCGACTCCCGGCCCGCCCAGGGCGAGTCCTACCGCTACACCCCTCCGGTCAGGCCGAACCGTCCCGTCGTGCCCGACACCGCCTTCGCCGCCCTGCGCCTCCCGCTCCTCCCCATCCCCACCGTCCCCACCGTCCGCGCGGAGACGACCGACGACCTCCAGCACGACAATTGACCTGCGGGACCGGAATTTCGGGGTATCGAATCGACCAGGAAAGGAACCGCAGGCCGTGTCCACCGCGTGGCACTCGGAACTCCGCCAGGAACGCTCTCGATTCATGGAGACCATCGGCGAGCTGACCGACGATGAAATCCAGAACGCGAGAACTCTGTGTGCCCCTCGGACCCCCCGTGACGTCCTGGCGCATGTGGCCGGTCTGGGCCGCGGCCTGGGTCGCAACCGCGAGATCCCCGGCACGGTGGCCCGCGCCTTGTTCCGTGAAGGAGTCATCTGGAGCTGGCCGTTCGGCCGCAAGCTCACCCGCTACCGCGTCATCCCCAGTACACCCGGCGGTGGGCGGCGCGGCCGCGGCCAGGTGGTCCGCGGCACCACCGAAGCGCTCAGCATGTGGCTCGCCGGCCGCGGAGCGTCACCGATGAACTCACCTTCGATCAGGTCCACGACATGTGAGCGACTCCAGCTTCACGTGTGCTGAATGTCTGTGCCCCATTGATCACGCACCAGCCGAAAGCAGGAAATCTTGAACGCGAGCGAACTCGACTGGGACGACCCCACCGACCGGGAGAACGCCACCCGGGGCCTGGTCGGACGTCTCGACCCGTGCATCATCCGTGATGCGACCGGCAGTGTCGTCTGGGACAACGAGCGGTGGTCGTTCCTGGAGCAGGACTGCCCGGAGACCGCCCACCCCAGCCTGTGGCGGCAGGCCCGGTTGAATGCCCTCGACGGCCTCTTCGAGGTCGTACCGGGCGTGTACCAGATCCGCGGCTTCGACATCTCCAACATGACCCTGGTCGAGGGCGACACCGGAGTGGTCGTCATCGACCCGCTGATCAGCGAGGAGTGCGCCGCCGCCGGGCTCGCCCTCTACCGCAGCCACCGCGGTGAGCGGCCGGTCAGCGCCGTCGTCTACACCCACAGCCACCTCGACCACTTCGGCGGCGTGGGCGGCGTGGTGGACCGTGCGGACGTCACCGCCGGCCGCGTCCCGGTGATCGCCCCGGAGGGCTTCATGGAGCACGCGGTCGGCGAGAACGTCATCGCCGGGCCCGCCATGCTCGTCCGCGCCGGCTACATGTACGGCAGGCCGCTGTCGGCCGATCCCAGGGGAATGATCGGTTTCGGCCTGGGCCAGGCCACCTCAAGCGGGCGCGTCGGCCTGATCGCCCCCACCGCGCTGATCACCCGCACCGGGGAGGAACTGGTCGTCGACGGGGTCCGGATGGTCTTCCAGCTGACTCCAGGCACCGAGGCGCCCAGCGAGATGAACTTCCTGCTGCCCGACCACCGGGTCCTGCTGGTGGCCGAGAACGCCAACCACACACTGCACAACGTGCTGACCCTGCGCGGCGCCGAAGTTCGCGACGCCCAGGCCTGGGCCGGATACCTGACGGAGACCGTCCAGCTCTTCGCCGACCGCGCCGACGTGCTGATCGGCTCCCACCACTGGCCCACCTGGGGCCGCGCGGAGCTCACCACGCTCCTCTCCGAGCAGCGGGACGCCTACGCCTACCTCCACGACCAGACCGTACGCCTGATGAACCGCGGCCTGACGGCAACGGAGATCGCCGAGGAGCTGCAGGAGTTCCCGGGAGACCTGGGCAGCGCCTGGCACGCCCGGGGCTACTACGGCTCGCTCAGCCACAACAGCAAGGCCGTGTACCAGCGCTACATGGGCTGGTACGACGGCAATCCGGCCCATCTGTGGCAGCTCCCGCCCGAGGCGGCGGGCCGGCGCTACGTCGACTTCATGGGCGGCGCCGAGGCCGTGGTGAAGAAGGCCCGCGAGTCCTTCGACGCCGGTGATCTGCGCTGGGTCGCGGAGGTGCTCAATCATGTGCTGTTCGCCGAACCCGACCACACCGACGCCCGGGAGCTGCAAGCCGCGACCTTCGAACGGCTCGCCCACGGCGCGGAGAACGGCATCTGGCGCAACTTCTACCTCTGCGGCGCCCGCGAACTTCGCCAGCCCGCCGAGGCCAGGCGCGCCACGGCGGGCAGCTCCGGCCTGGCGATGGTCCCGGCCCTCTCCACGCTGCAGATCTTCCAGTCCTGGGCCGTTCGCCTCGACGGCCCGGCGGCCGCGGCCCACCGGCTGCAGCTGCGCTGGGAGTTCACCGACACGGCGGAGACCTGGACGTTGCTGCTGGCCAACGGGGTGCTGACCCCGATGCGCGGCGACGCTCCCGGCGTCGGGCAGCCGGACGCCGTACTCCGGCTGACCAGAGCCGAGTTCAACCGGTCGCTCTTGGGTACGACGGACTTCGCCTCGGCCGAGGCCGCCGGAACGATCAGCGTCGAGGGCGACCGGCAGGCACTGCTCATCCTGCTGGGGCTGCTGGAGGAGCCTTCCCTGACCTTCCCGATCGCCCTGCCCTAGTAGGAACTCCGTCAGGCCCTTCTCGATCTTGGTGTCTTGGGGGGCCTGCAGGGCAGGCTCACGGCAGTTGGTGCAGATGCCGGTCCGGCATCTCAGGGTGTTCTGATCAGTGCGCCGATGACCGTCTTGAGGAGGTGATACGGGAGGATGTCAGTCCTCACCGATGGGGACCCAAGGTGAGGCGCCGTCGGCCATCAGCGTCCCCGCGGGCGGCGGGAGATCACCTGGGGGAGCCTTCCCGCCTCCCAGTAGCCGTCGAGGATCTTGAGCAGGCGCTCGTGGTCGCGGAGGACCTCGGCGATCCGGTCGCCGTATTGCTCAAGGAGTGGGTCGCTCTCGACCATCTTGCGGCCGGCGCCCGTGAAGGACGACGAGTAGGCATGACAGTTGCCGCACCACACGTAGTTGATCCACGCCGGTTCGGTCCGGCCGTATTTCGTGCGGTGGTAGACGCGCATGGTCATGTGGCCGCAGATCGGGCAGGTTCGTTCGGACAGCGGCAGGTGCAGCTGGGCGCGGAGCGCCTCACTGTGATGCTCGCCGTAGGGGCGGGCCATGGAATCGGGACCCTTCTCTGAGTAACAGGTATGAGC
>NZ_JBHYKH010000718.1:0-3490 GCF_042741275.1 Streptomyces sp. NPDC058964 | reverse complement strand
CCGCGCCCCGCGCGCGCGCCCCCCCCCGCGCCCCCCGCCCCGCCGGCGGCCCGGCCCCCCGCCCCCGCCGGGGCCCCCCGGGGCTAGCGCTCGGGTGGTGTGAACAACTCGTCCTGGGCCCGCTCGCGGGCGGTCAGCAGGGCCCCGCGCAGTACGGCCGTGCCGCCGAGGCCGCTCGCGCGCACCTCGGTGGCCAGCGGTGACATCCGGCGGATCCGTTCCGCCACGCGCCCCGCGAGCGGCGCTCCCCCGGCCTGCCCGACCTCGCCGCCGAGGACCACGCAACCGGGGTCCAGGATGGCGACGACTGACGCCACACCGATCGCGATCCGGTCGGCGAGGTCGTCGAGGAAGCGGGCGGAGGGGTCCGTGCCGTCCGTTGCCGCGCCTTCGCCGACGGATCCGGCCGCATCCCGCACCACCGCCGCCGCGGTGCCCCGGTCCGCCCCCGCCGCCGCCAGCCCGTGCTGGGCGGCCAGTTCGGCGACCGCCGCCGCGCCGACCAGCGAGTGGTAGCCGCCCTCGCAGTCGGTGGGCGAGGGCAGGGCGGGCGTGCCCGGTACCGGCAGGAAGCCGATCTCGCCGGTGCCGCCGGAGGCGCCGCGGCGCAGGCTGCCGTCGAGGACGACGGCGGCGCCGGGGCTGTGACCCAGCCAGAGGAGGACGAAGGTGTCCCGGTCCCGGGCGGCCCCCTCCCCCTGCTCGGCCAGGGCCGCGAGGTTGGTCTCGTTCTCGACGCTGACACGGGCCTCGGGGAAGCGTTCCTGGAGGGCGGCGACCAGGCGGCGGTGCCAGGCGGGCAGGCCCGCCGAGTCGCGCAGCTCCCCCGTGGCGGGGTCGATGAGCCCCGGCGCGCCGATGCCGACGGTGTGCGGCCGCTCGGCCCCGGCCTCCTTGACCGCCCGCTCCACCAGCGCCGTCGCCTGCTCCAGGGCCGGCCCGGTTCCGGTGTCCCCGCCGATCGGCACGGACGCCTCGGTGAGCACCCGCCCGAGCAGATCGGACACGAGCACGGAGACGCTCTCGGTACGGACGTCGAGCGCGGCCAGGTGGGCGCGGTCGGCCACGATGCCGTACAACCGGGCGTTCGGGCCGCGGCGCTGTTCGCCCGACTCCCCGACCACCGTGATCAGGCCGGAGGTCGTGAGGCGTTCGACGAGGTCGGCGACGGTCGGCCGGGACAGGCCGGTCAGCTGTTTCAACTGCCCTGCCGTCAGCGGGCCTTCCTGCTGCAGCAGGCGCAGGGCGAGCCGGTCGTTGATGGCCCGGGCGGTGCTCGGTGATGCGGGCATGACGGGATCCTCCCAGATCGGCGTTCCCTGGACCGGCCACAAACTCGCTATCTATCAGGCAGGGTCCCTGATAGTTTACGGCGATGCAGCGGGGCGACACTCGTCCGGGGAGGGGCAGGACCATGAAGGACGTGGGCTACGAGCAGCACGAGGTACGGCGCTCCCGGTACGCAGTGGCGGCCGTGTTCGCCGTGCACGGCGCCGTCACCGGTTCGTTCGCCACGCGGGTGCCGTGGATCCAGGACCACGCCTCCCTCGGGGCCGGCCGGCTCGGCTTCGCGCTTGCCTTCACGGCCTTCGGCGCGTCGTGCTCGATGCCGCTGGCGGGCCGCATCAGCCACCGCTTCGGCAGCCGGACGGCCCTGCGCGTGCTGATCGCCCTGTGGACGCTGTCCCTGATGCTGCCGTCCCTGGCGCCCAACATGTACACGCTGTGCCTGGCGATGTTCGCCTACGGGGCGAGCGCGGGCATGGCGGACATCGCCATGAACGCCCTGGGTGTCGAGGTCGAGCGGCTGCTCGGCAGGTCGATCATGTCCGGACTGCACGGCATGTGGAGCGCGGGCGCGCTGATCGGCTCCGGGGCCGGCACCCTCGCCGCGCACCTGGGCTCGGACGCCCGTCTGCACTTCGCGCTGGCGGCGGCCACGCTGACGGCTCTGGGTGTCCTGGCCGCCGGCCGGGTGCTCGACCTCCAGCCGGCCGAGGACGAGGAGCCGCCGCCGAGGTTCGCGCTGCCGCCCCGGTCGGCACTGCTGATCGGCGCGGTCGGCTTCTGCGCGGTGTTCGCCGAGGGGGCCAGCCTGGACTGGTCCGCGGTCTTCCTGCGCGACCGGCTGGACAGCTCGGCCGGGCTGGCGGCCGCGTCGACGACCGGCTTCATGCTGACGATGGCGGTGGCCCGGATCGCCGGGGACACGATGGTGAACCGATTCGGCGCGGTCCGCACCGTGCGCGCGGGCGGCGTGCTCGCCGTCCTCGGCGGGCTGCTGATCGTCGTCGCAGGCCATCCGGCGGTGGCGATGACCGGGTTCGCGCTGATGGGCCTCGGCATCGCGGTGGTCGTACCGCTGTGCTTCGCGGCGGCCGGGCACAGCGGCCCGAACCCCAGCCAGGCCATCGCGGGCGTGGCGACGATCACCTACACCTCCGGCCTGATCGCCCCGAGCCTGATCGGCGGGGTGGCGCAGGCTACGAGCCTGGTGGTGTCGTTCGCGCTGGTCGCCGCGCTGGCGTGCGGGCTCGTGGTCTTCGCGGGCGTGCTGCGCACCGGCGAGCGCGGTGCGCGGGCCGAGGTCAGTCCGCGGGCCGCAGCAGTTCCCGACCCGCGGCCCTGAAACCCTCGCTCCACGGCGCGGGGCGCAGCGTCGCCGCGTCCAGCCGGACCAGGACGCGGGTGCCGTGCGCGTAGGTCACCGCTCCGTCGGTCGAACAGAAGCGGAAGCCGTAGGTCAGACCGGTGTTGCCGAGCCGCTCCAGCCAGAGGTGGACCGCGTAGGCGCCCGGCCGGGTCACCGGTGCCTCGTAGCCGATCCGCAGCTCCTTGACCGCGTTGCAGGCGTCGCCCGCGGCCTCCCAGTCGCCGTCGAAGCGGACGCCGCGCTCGTTCCACAGCTGGGTCCAGGCGCGCTCGACCATCAGCGGGTAGCGGGCGTTGTGGAGCAGCCCGAGCGCGTCGAGGTCGTCGAAGTGGACGGTGACGGGTATCAGCCGGCCGTACGACAGGGCGGGGGCGATCGGGGCTTCGGCGGTCACGGGAGGGGCTCCTGGGCGATGGGGGTACCCCCTGCTCGAGCGCAGTCGAGCGCTTGGGGGAGGGCGGGGCGGTTGGTACACCCCATACTAAGCGAGCGCTCAGGAGTTCCGGCCTGGAAGCCCCCTGGTCAGCCCGCGATCGAGTCGACCTGCTCGGCGGCGGGACGCAGCACCCAGAGGTCACCGCCGGGCGGCGCCCGGAGCCGCGGGACCGCCTTCTTCGCTGCCGCGTCGCCCGCACCGGCGGCCGCGTGGACGACGTCGCTCGCCGCCCATACGTGAACGCAGTTCACGAGTAGGACCAAGTGAGCCACGAACCGCCAGGTACCCCTGACAATGGTCCGGACCGTCTTCATGTACAGAGAAAGCGAACCCTCACCATGGATCTCGGCGTGCGCTGGAAGCTGCACGCCGAGGGGGGCACCCCCCCGCCCCCGCCCGTG
>NZ_JBHYKH010000717.1:0-3491 GCF_042741275.1 Streptomyces sp. NPDC058964 | reverse complement strand
GCAACGATGCGGCGCTTGCGCCGTCCGCCGGCGAGCCGTTCGGCCTGATCGGTGGGCAGGGCCAGGCCACGATGGGTGAAGAAGTCCTCAAGCGCGCGGGCGAAGGTGCCCACCGACCGCCCTGGTCGTCGGGACCGTTCCAGAAGTGCTTGGGGCGAGTTGGAGTGCTCGTCCTGCAGGAGGCGGCCGAGGCCGGTGATCAGGCCGCAGGCCCGGGAGACGCCGAAACGGGACGCGACATGCCCGACGAAGTCGTCCAGCCACGTCGGCGGGTTGGCGAGTTGGTCGCGGAGGAGTTCGCCGCGGATGAAGGGGCGGTCGGGATGTTTCTGCCAGCAGGCTGAGCACAGGCCCAGGCCGGCGTGCCGTCGCAGGTGTCCGCACTCGCGGCAGGTCCGCGGGGGCTGCTTGTCCTGCCGGGGCCGGGAGCAGTGTCCGCACCAGCCGGTCTCCTCGCGGAGATATCCCCGCTTGCCGCAGCGAGGCCAGGGCTGCTGGTCGGCGAGCCGCTCGGCCTTTCGCGGCAGACTCCGCAGAGCCGGTTGTGGGCCGCACGGACGGGTTGGCCGCATTGGTCGCAGACGCGCGAGCAGGTGATGCACCTGCCGGTGTCCTCCTGGAGGACCCGGTCTTTGCCGCAGGACGGACACATCGCCTTCGCTGCCTGTTCTTTCATCCGTCGCCAGCACTGGCAGCAATGTTGGCGGTCGTGATAGCCGACCGGCCCGCGGCAGGTGACGCAGTCCCGTTGTTTCTTGCTCATGGAGATGTCCGCAGGTCACAGAGGCGGCATCGACCAGCCCCGGGCGGAGCCTGCGGCCTTCGGGATGTCGGCGACGGGCCGGGGCGGATCCGCAGACCGCTCGACGGGGGTGGTGTCGATCTCGATCAGGTCGTTGGGGGTGCACTCCAGCGCGGTGCACAACGCGGCCAGGGTGGTCATCTTCACCTGCGAGGGTTCCTTGGTGAACAGCGCGGACACCGACGCCGAGGAGAGCTCCAGGCCGGCCTTCTCGGCCAGCAGCCGCCGCAGCTCGGTCCCGGTCCACACCTCGCGCTGGGCGGCAGCCATCCGTAGCCGCCATCGGATCTTCATGCCGTGGTGTCCTTCCCGGTCAGCTCGGCCAGAGTGCTGGCGACCGCCCGCAGATAGGCGTCCTCGATGAACGTCGCGGAGGGCCGGACATAACGCATGGTTGAGCTGACCGTCCAGTGCCCGAGCATTTGCTGGATCGCCACCAGGTCGACGCCGCGTTCGTAGTTGTGGGTCGCGCAGGCCCTCCGCAGGGCATGCGGGCTGACCCGCTCGGAGGCCGGGCGCCCTTCGAGCTCCATGAGATAGCGCAGCCGGTTGCGGTTCGTTCCGCGATGCAGGGCTCCGCCTGACTCGTCGGCGAACAGCACTGGAGAATCGGGAAACTTGGGGCGCACGTCGTCCGGGAACCATCGCAGCACCAGGTCCAGGCCATCGAGCATGGGCACCCAGCGGGGCCGGGGCCCAGAGGTGTGAGCCCCCTTGCCGAAGCGGACGTGGAGCTTGCCGAACGGGCCGCGGCTGAAGTGCACATCCGGCTTGTCCAGCAGCGATGCCTCCTCCGAGCGGAGGCCGGCGTGATACAGGGTCCGGAACATCGCATGGTCCCGGGCGGCTGGCCCGTACTTCCTCGCGGTCGCGATCCGTTGCTTCATGAAGTCGAAGAACTCCGCTACCCGTTCCGGTGTCGGCGGCGGCACCAGGGCCGGGGAGTCGTCGCCGACGTGCCGGGAGGCGTTGAACTCGTCGACTGGGCAGACCAGCCGGACACCGAACGTGGCCTCGATCTCGGCGGCTTTGCGGGCCTGCAGGAACCGGTGGAATCCCTTGAAGATCTGCACGTACTCGCGCCGGGTCGACGTCGACCGGCCCTTCACCGCGAGGTCGCCGACCACACGGTCGATGTCCTCCGGCGTCACCTCCCACGCGGGTCGGCCCAGGGCCGTGAGGGTTCGCTCCAGCAGGCCGATGTCGTTGTCGATGGTCACCGGGCTGAACCCGCGGGCCCGCCACGAGGCGACGAACGCGTCGACGCATGCGGTCTGGAACTGCCACGGGTCCGTCGCCAGCGGTTCCTGCGGGACGGCCCCGCCCGCGATGACCTGGAGTCTGGCCTTGGCCACCGGCACACCTTCCTCGCACCTGAACGGTCAAGGCAGCACCTTGAAAACCAGGGTGCTGCCGCGAAAACCAACGAGGACCTCAGGAACGGGATACGGCCAGGTGGCAGCGGCAACTCTTGTGAGGGAACAAGTGCCAGCCCCAGATGGCTGGACCAAAACCTTCACCGACCCCAGGCTCCGCGCGGCCATCGTCGACCGCCTCACCTTCGGCGGCAACATCATCGAGACCGGCACCGAGTCCTACCGCCTCGCTCACACCAAGGCGAACAAGGCCAACGCGACGAAGTATCCGGTCTCATGCCAGAGGACGGGCGCCTACCGCGGCGAGGGCGGCGGGCTCTGAAGGGCATCGGACGCCTCCCGGCTCAGCGCGCCGAGTCCGCTCAGTGCCTCGGCCACCTCCGATCCGGTCTCCAGCTGCCGCCACAGCTCCTGGAGGGCGGTGGAGACGTCCGAGCCGTTCTTGAACCGTCGCACCGCGATGTCCAGGTCCCGCAGCCAGCCGTCCATATATGGGTCGGCCGTCAGCCGGGCCACGTACTCGTTGATCTGGGCGGCCAGGTGCGCGGTGAGCCAGGCCCCGCCGGTCTCCAGCAGCCGACTGCGCACGGCCGTGTTCAAGAACGACCAGTGCGCCGAGACCTCGGCCACCGCCGGGACGGCCTGCTTCCCCGGCCGCACCGCGCTCCTGAAGCCTTCCAGAGCACGCTCCAGCTTTCCCTCTTCCAGCAGTTGTCGCAGATCGGTGAGGCCGGTGTCGTTCTGTCCCGACTCCCAGTTCCTGATCGCATTCTGAGCGGCGCGTTCCAATGCGAGCAGTCCAGTCGCCGCCTCATCCAGACCCTCCGCAGGGCCAGGGATCAGACGGGGCACAGAAGCGGCGAAGTCGCCGACCACTCGCACGGCCAGACGCCGCCCAGCGCGGGCTTCCACCGCCTCTGCCTGCGCCATCCCGACCCGGTTGAGCACGACCAGGGCCAGCGGGACGCCGAAGGCCGCCGCCGTCACGGACGAGAAGACGTTGGTGACGAACGCCCTGTCCGTCCAGAATCCTTCGTGATCCCCCCACCAGCCCAAGGCCAGCAGCACCACACCGGTCGTCCACAGTACCGCGCATCCGGCACGCAACCCGCGCGGGGTCTCCTCCCAGACTGACCGCACCCGCCCCGCCAACGCCACGTCCCTCCCCGAACGGCCGATCAACCAGCCTCAGACGCTACACCGCAGGCACACGCGCGCAGTCGGCGACGGCGCTCGCGGTCCCAATTGACGCCGCCCCGCGGGGCCACCTCACATCGCCCGCTCTTCACCAATCCCCCGCGAAATGGGGCCAA
>NZ_JBHYKH010000716.1:3118-3546 GCF_042741275.1 Streptomyces sp. NPDC058964 | reverse complement strand
ATCCATGACCTCGCGCTCACCCCGCCCTTCGACAGCCACACGCTCGCCTTCGAGGACGCGGGCGGCCACCTGGCACGGGTCTTCACCGCGGGCCTCGGCTGGCCCCCCGAGCGGCGGGACCGGGCGGCCGAGCTCATCGTGCTCCACATGCGCGACGACGTGGATCCGGAGGTGGACGTGGAGAGCCGTCTGCTGCAGGTGGGGACGAGCGCGGACGTCTCGGGAACCGGACTCGACGCCTTCGACCCCGCCTTCGCCGAGGCGCTCGTGGCGGCCCACCCCCGGCTGGGCTTCGCCGAATCCTTCGTACGGCTCTTCCGCGACCAGGCCGAGCGCAAGCCGGGCTGCGCGGCGGCGCACCTGGTCGCGGGCGACTGGCCCGTCCGCACGGCCGCCCACCCGCTCGACCGACCCGCCCGCTCCCGCAC
>NZ_JBHYKH010000716.1:0-3108 GCF_042741275.1 Streptomyces sp. NPDC058964 | reverse complement strand
GTCGTACACTTGGCGCATGGGACGCACCAGCGACGCCAGGGAAAAGATCCTCAGCGCCGCGCAGTCGCTCATCGAGCTGCGCGGCTACTCAGCCCTGGGGGTGGCAGAGATCTGCAAGACGGCAGGCGTGCCCAAAGGGAGCTTCTACTACTTCTTCGAGTCCAAGGAAGCGCTCGCCCTGACCGTCATCGACGAGCATTGGGCCGCCCAGAAGCGTGACTGGACGCGCGTACTGACCGGCGACGCGGAACCGCTGCAGCGGCTGCGTCTGCTGTTCGAGGAGACGGAGGCCGCGCAGCACGCGGGGCAGCAGAGCTGCGGGACCGTGTCCGGCTGTCTGTTCGGGAACCTCACGCTGGAGATGAGCAACCACACCGAGGCCATCCGCGCGCGGCTGCAGCAGATCTTCGACGCACAGGTCGAGATGGTCGAGTCGGTGATCGTCGAGGCCCTCGGCCGGGGAGAGGTCGCCGTGACCGACACACGGGAGGCCGCACGGTCCGTGGTCGCCCAGCTGGAGGGCCAGGTGCTGTTCGCCAAGCTCTACAACAACACCGGGCGGCTCGGCCCGCTGTGGGCGAACTGCCTCGCCCTGCTCGGCGCACAGCCGGCGGCGGAGGCCGTCGCCGGCGTCTGACGCCGGTCCGCTCAGGGGGCCCGCCAGATGTTGTCGAAGGCGGCCTCCTCGATCTCGCGCCGCTGCCGCACGGCCGCCAGCTCCGTCACCGCGTCGTGGACGGCGTCCAGCACGGTCGTGACGGCGTCGTCGGTGAGGTCGGCGAGCTCCTCCTCGTCCGGCTCGTCGCGGATCCCCACGGCGGCCGCGAGCTGGGCCAGCACGGGTTCGCCCGACGTCCAGCGCTGAGTTGCGCGGCGATGGCCCGGTGAGTCGGTCAGTGCCGCGGGATCGGTGCGCAGGGGAAGCCAGCTGCGGCGTTGACCGGTGAGTTCGCCGTCCGCTTCCAGGGCGGCGACATAGGCGGCGGACAGGCCGCGGCCGCGACGCCACAGCCAGTCCTCCACGGACTCGTACGGCGTCTGGCGCACCAGCGACGACACTGCCTCGTCCAGCAGGCGGTCGCCCGTGACCTGCTCCGGGCCGGGCACGATGCTGTCCTCGTCGAGGCTCACGGCGTCCCCCTGGATGAGGTCGACCAGCTCGGCCCCCGCGAGGGCCAGCGAGAGGTCTCCCTGCTCGACCGGACGGTCGGAGGCGACGTCCAGGGTGACGGTCAGGAGATCCCGCGGTGTGGTCATGTCGCACTCCATGTCAGAGGTCCGGACTCCACGTCACACGGTACGGGCGAGGGCCCGCTTCCCTCAGGCACCACTCCAGTCCGGCCCCGGGCCGCAGGCGTGCCGGGCGGCGGAGCGCACGGGCACAGACGCGCCGTCACGGGGTGGCGTCGGCTGGGCCCGGGTCGTTGGGATGGGGCTCGAGCGGGGTCACCTTCGGGGTCATCCACGGACGCAGTGGAAGCGTGCCGAGCACCTTCTCGTGGAGTTCCTCCTCGTCGGCGGCCCGCCAGATGCCGATGCTGCGCAGCTCGCCGACCGGGCGCCACAGCCGCGCGAGGCGGCCCTCGGCGGCCAGTTCCCGGGCCCGGACGGCCTCGGCGGCGCGCCGCCGGTCGACCTCTTCCCGGCTGGTGCCCTCGGGGACGGTGGTGGTGATCTCGACCAGGAACTCTCGCATGGTCCTGCTCCGCTCGGTGGGGTGATGCGCGGGCGCCGGAACGCCGTCGGCGACCTGTCCGGGGAGGTGGCCCGCCCTCGGCGGTCGTCCGCCGCCGGGTCCCTTTCCCCTCATGGTCCGCCCGCCGGGGAGGCCCGCGCCACGTCCGGTGTCCTGGCTGCTGGTAGGCGCGGACTCCCACCGACGTAGCATGGCCGACGTGGAACTGCGCCAGCTGCGGTACTTCGTCGCCGTCGCCGAGGAACTGAACTTCGGCCGGGCCGCGGAGCGCCTCCTCATCGCCGGGCCCTCCCTGTCCCAGCAGATCAAGGCGCTCGAACGCGACCTCGGCGTGCGCCTGTTCGACCGCGATCGCCGTTCGGTGTCCCTCACCCCGGCCGGTTCCGCACTCCTCCCGCACACCCGCGCCCTGCTGGAACGGGCCGAGGACCTCCAGCGCCGTGCCGGCCGGCTGTCCGGAGCGGAGCCGGTGCGGCTGGGCTACGTGAACTGGCTGCCGCCGGACCTGAACGCCCGTACCGTGGCGGTGGCGCAGGTCCATGTCGACGCGTGGATCGCGCCCTCGCACGCCCAGGCCGCCCGGGTCGCCGAAGGCAGCCTGGACCTCGCCGTCTGCTGGGTGCGCACCGAGGACCTGGAGCGGCACGGGCTGCACGCCCGGCTCGTCGGCGCCGACCGGTTGCACGCCGTCGCCACCGGCGAGGACACCGGTCCGGTGTCCGCCCGGGACACGGACGTCCTCCTCGACGACGACACCACGTCCTGGTCCTCCTGGAACGTCTACGCGGAAGAGCTCGTCCGGGACACCGGGGCACACGCGGTGCGCATCTCCGACGGGGGCATCACCGGCCCGGCGTTCTACGACCACGTCCGCCGTGGCGGGCGTCCGGTCGTCAACTCGCCCAAGGGGCAGACCGCTCCGCTCCCGCCGGACCTCGTCCGGCGCCCCGTCACCGAGCCCGAGATCTACTGGACCTGGTCCCTGGTGTGGCGCCGCAGTGAAGTCCGCTCGGCGGTCCTCGCCGTCGTGGACGCCCTCTGTGACGACGTCGACGTCGCGATCGAAGGCCCCGGCGCCTGGCTGCCCGCCGACGATCCGTACCGGCCGTCCCGCTGACCTGTACTGGGAGGCTGCGCCTACCAGCTGGGAGGAAACCGGTCCCGTACCGGGCCGGGTACGGCTTTGACCTCTTCAAGGCGGAGACTTAGATTTAAATAGTCGACCGGTCGGCTAGTGACCGGGAAACGATCTGTCCCGTGAGGAGAACATCATGAGCACCCAGCAGCAGAAGGTCGCCGTCGTCACCGGCGCCTCCCAGGGCATCGGCGCGGGCAAAGGCGACGGGGACCCCCACCGCAGGTGCGCGGGGGTGGCCCCCCCCCGCACCCCACCCCCCCCCCCACACCCCCGC
>NZ_JBHYKH010000715.1:0-3548 GCF_042741275.1 Streptomyces sp. NPDC058964 | reverse complement strand
GTGGCGCCCTCCCTCACACGCCGGGGGGGCGGCGCGCCGCCCCCCCCCCCCATCTTCCGTATGACTCCCCGTGACTCCCTACTCCGACTTCTCCGCGATGAACCCGGCGAGGGCCCGCGGCGTCGGATGGGCGAACAGATCCGCGAGACGAATCCGCACCTTGACGTCGGTGGTCCGCTTGATCCGCTGGAGGAGCTGCACCCCGAGCAGCGAGTGCCCCCCGTGCGAGAAGAACCCGGAACCGGCCTTCAGGTCCTCCCGCTTGAGGAACTCCCGCCACAGTGCCAGCAGCTGATCGGTCAGCTCGTCGGCGTCGACGGCGGTGCCGACGGCGTCCGCGGCGGCCCGCTCCCGCCCGGCCAGGGCCTCCGCGCGCAACCGCAGCCCCTCCAGGTCGGGCCGGCCGCCCACCGACGGCAGCGCATCCACCACGATCACCCGGACCGGCTCGGCGGCGGCGGGCAGTGACACCCGGATCTGCTTCAGCAGCCGCGCGGCCAGTCCGTCGGCCGGGCCGTCGCCCGTGGGCGCCACGAACGACACCACACGCCCGGCCACCGCCACACTCGCCGCACCGGCCACCTCGGCATGCGCCAGCAGCACCGCGTCCACCTCGTCGAGCCCGAACGTGACCCCCTGCACGGTCACCTGCCGGTCCAGCCGGCCCAGCAGCTCCAGCCGCCCGTCCGGCAGCCAGCGAGCCAGCTCCCCGGTGCGCCGCACGGTCCCGTCCGCCTCCGCGAGGCACAGCTCACCGCGCACCCGCACCGGCAGCTCGCCGCCGTCGGGCGCGGCCACCAGGGCCCGGACGGCCGACCACTCGCCCGGCGCGTACGCCGAGAACTGTGCGACGGCGGGGGAGAGCGGCAACGCCGTCGGCAGCCCGTGCCGGTGCCCGCCCGCCACCGCGGCCCGGTCGGCGTCGCTCCAAACCGACAACTCGCCCACGGGTTTGGCGAGTTCATCACCGAGCCGGACCAGGAGCGCGTCGTAGCGGGCGAGCAGCAGACCCACCTCGGCCGCAGAGAACACCTGGGTGCGGAACACGGCACGGATCCGCAGCCCGTCCTCGTCCCCGGGCTCCGGCCCGGCCCCCGGCATGAAGAAGAACTCCAGGTCGAACTTGCTGAAGCCGTTCTCCACGTCCCGCATCCGCGCCGGGAACCCGCCGACCGCGAAGTCCCCGGACGTGCCACCGGGCACGTAGTTGAACAGGTGGGTGCACAGCGAGTTGCGCCAGCTCGCGCCGCCCTCCGCGTCCCGCACCTCGTCGAGCACCGACTCGGCCGGCACCCCGCTGTTCCCGATCCCCTCCAGGAAGACCGATCGCACCCGGTTGACCAGCCGCTTGAACGGCTTGGCCGGGTCGATCCGCACCCGCAGCGGCAGCACGTTCACGTGGTAGCCGATCGCCGACTCGTGCCCGGCGGGCCGCACACTCACCGGCGATCCGACGACCAGGTCCCGCCCCGCGCCGTGTCGCGACAGCAGCAGGCAGTACGCGGACAGCAGGATCACGGCCTCCGGCGCGCGCAGCTCACGGCACAGCCGCCGCACCACGTCCCGCGCCGGACGCGACAGGGTGTACCAGGTGCTCTCACCGGCGAGGTCCGGAGTTTCGGCCGGCGGGTTGCCGAACCACAGGCCGCCCCCGTCGCCGGCACGGAAGCCGCGCAGCTGTTCCCGCCAGAACTCCACGCTCTCCTTGGACGGTTCCGGCTCCACGGCGGCCGGCACCGGCGTCTTGTCGTAGCCGTCCGGGTCCTGGAGCGCGTGCAGCAGCTCACCGAGGAAGGACACGGTCGACATCGCGTCGAACACGAGATGGTGCAGGGCGACACTCACCGTGCAGCCGCCGTCCCGTGCGAACACCGCCCCACGGACCAGCAGCGATCCGTCGAGCGCGAACGGTGCCGCCACGAACTCCTGCACGGCGGCCTGCACGTCACCTTCGCCCAGTGGGGTGCCGGGCACCGGGACCACCACCGCCTCGGGCGCGAGCACGCTCTTGGTCAGCTCGGTCTCCGTCGCCCGGAACACGGTCCGCAGGATCTCCTGCCGACGCACCACCAGCGTCAGAGCCCGTGCCAGCGCGGCGGGTTCGACGACCCCGTCGACATCGAACGTGACGGACAGATTGTTGATCCCGGCCCCTGGCACGAGCCGCTCCAGCAGCCACAGGTCGGTCTCCTTGCGCGTGGCCATGACGGTGCTCCTCATCGCAGTAACAGCCCCTACAGGCTGACGTCAGTCGATATCGATGCCCTCGAACTCGCCGTCGAGGATGTCGAAGATCTGCTCGGCGTCGGCGTCCGCCAGGGAGTCGACGGCGGACTCCGCGGTGCCCCCGGGGGAGTGCAGCTCGGACCAGCGCGACGCGAGGGCGCGCAGCGTCTGGGCCACCCGTGCGTGATCGCCCGCGTCGAGCCCCTCGGGTCCGGCCAACCCCACCAACTTTGCTTCCAGCGCCGCGAGATCACTCTCCACGGCGCGCAGCGCCGCGGGCCCGGTCTCGTCCGGTACGAGCTGCTCGCGCACGTACTCGGCGAGCGCCTGTGACGTCGGGTAGTCGAACGTCAGCGTCGCGGGCAGGCGCAGCCCGGTCAGCGGCGCCAGCTGATTGCGCAGCTCCACCGCCGCCAGCGAGTCGAACCCGAGGCCGCCGAAGCCGCGGTCCGGATCGACCGCGTCGCCCGACGCGTGGCCGAGCACCGCCGCCACTCGGGCCCGCACCAACTGCAGGACGTGCGGCCCCCGTTCCGGGGCGGGAAGGCGCAGCAGCCGCTCCTTGAGCGACTCCCCGCCCTGGGCCTGAGCCGTCACACCGCGGCGCCGGGCACCCGGGACCCGGACGAGCTCCCGCAGGATCGCGGGCAGCCCTCCGTCCCCGGCCCGCCGCTCCAGGGCGCCGGTGTCGAACGGCACCGGCAGCAGATGCGCCCGCCCGCTCCCGAGCCCGGCGTCCAGCAGTGCGAGCCCGGCTTCGAGGCCCAGCGCACGCGGCCCGGTCCGAGCGACCCGCTCCACGTCCGCCGAGGTGAGTCCGGCGCCCATGCCGCCGACCTCCGGCGCCCACAGGCCCCAGGCCAGCGAGACGGCCGGCAGCCCCTGGGCCTGCCGCATCGCGGCCAGGGCGTCCAGGTAGGCGTTGGCGGCCGCGTAGTTCGCCTGGCCGGTGCCGTCGAAGGTCGCGGCGGTCGAGGAGTAGAGGACGAACGCCCCGAGGTCGCGGTCGGCCGTCAGTTCGTGCAGATGACGGGCCGCGTCGGCCTTGGGCGCCCAGACCTTGGCCAGGCTCTCCCCGGTCAGGTGCCCGACGGTGGAGTCGTCGAGGACGCCGGCGGTGTGGACGACGGCGGTGATGTCCGGGTACGCGTCCAGCAGCCGGGCCACCGCCTCCCGGTCGGAGACGTCACACGCCTCGACCGCCACACGCTCGGCCCCCAGCTCCTTCAGTTCGGTGGCGAGTTCGGTGGCGCCGGGGGCGTCGGTGCCGCGTCGGCCGGCGAGCAGGAGGCTGCGGACGCCGTGGGTGGTGACGAGGTGGC
>NZ_JBHYKH010000714.1:0-3556 GCF_042741275.1 Streptomyces sp. NPDC058964 | reverse complement strand
CACTGGCTCGCACTCCGCCGCGGACCTCACCCTGCCCGGACCGAGTCCAGCAACGGCCACCCCTCAACGGGCCCGTTCGACGGGACGCGGTCCGGGAGCTCAGTCCTCGCGCAGGGCGCGGACCGCCTCCTCCACGCGCTTCCCGTAGTCCGGGTCGGCGGCGTGGAAGTGGGCCAGGTTCTTCTCGATCACGTCGTCGCGGGAGACCTGCGAGAGGCCGCCGGCGATGTTCGCGACGAGACGGGACCTCTGGTCCTCGGACATCAGGCGGTACAGCTCGCCCGCCTGGAAGAAGTCGTCGTCCTTGGTGTGGAGGGGAGCCTCGTGCGTGCCGGTGTGGCCCGAGACCGCCAGCGGGGCGGACAGCGGGCGGCCGGTCTCCACCGGGCCGCCGTAGGAGTTCGGCTCGTAGTTCTTGGCGTGGCGGCCCTGGGCGTTGGCCGCCATGAAGCCGTCCCGGCCGTAGTTGTCCGCGACCGTCGCCCGCGGGGCGTTGACGGCCAGCCGGGTGTGGTTGACGCCCAGGCGGTAGCGGTGCGCGTCCGCGTAGGCGAACAGCCGGCCCTGGAGCATCCTGTCGGGGGAGGGACCGATGCCCGGAACGAAGTTGTTCGGGGAGAACGCGGCCTGCTCGACCTCGGCGAAGACGTTGTCGGGGTTGCGGTCCAGGACCAGGCGGCCCACGCGCCGGAGCGGGTGGTCCGCGTGCGGCCAGACCTTGGTGAGGTCGAACGGGTTGAAGCGGTACTCCGCCGCTTCGGCCGCCGGCATGATCTGGACGTACAGCGTCCAGGACGGGTTCACGCCCCGCTCTATCGCCTGGAGCAGGTCCGTCTGGTGCGAGTTGGGGTCCTTGCCCGCGAGCTCGGCGGCCTGCTCGGAGGACAGGCAGCGGATGCCCTGGTTGGTCTTGAAGTGGTACTTGACGAAGAAGGCCTCGCCCTCCGCGTTCGTCCACTGGTAGGTGTGCGAACCGTAGCCGTTCATGTGGCGGTACGACGCCGGGATGCCGCGGTCGCCCATCAGCCAGGTGACCTGGTGGGTGGCCTCGGGGGCGTGCGCCCAGAAGTCCCAGACGTTGTCCGGCTCCTGCCTGCCGGTGAACGGGTCGCGCTTCTGCGAGTGGATGAAGTCCGGGAACTTGATCGGGTCCTTGATGAAGAACACCGGGGTGTTGTTCCCGACGAGGTCGTAGTTGCCCTCTTCGGTATAGAACTTGACGGCGAAGCCGCGGGGGTCGCGGACCGCGTCCGCGCCGCCCAGGCTGTCCGCCACGGTCGAGAAGCGCAGGAACACCTCGGTGCGCCTGCCGGCCGTGCTCAGGAAGTCGGCGCACGTGTACGCGGTGACGTCGTCGGTCACCTCGAAGTAGCCGTACGCGCCGGAGCCACGGGCGTGCACCACACGCTCCGGGATGCGCTCGCGGTTGAAGCGCGCCAGCTTCTCCAGCAGGTGCTGGTCCTGGAGCAGGAGCGGGCCGCCGACGCCGGCGGAGGCGGAATTCTGGTTGTCTGCGACCGGGGCGCCGGACTCCGTGGTGAGAGTTCGCGCCGAGAGCACGCGCTTCGACATCGTGGACCTTCCGTGCGAGGGGCAGCGGAGCGCTTTGGAATTCGACTTCCGCTTCGTGGAGCCTAGGTTCGGGGCGATCGAGACGTCAACAGTTTGTTGAAGTAGTTTCCGGGTGGCGCCGACACCTGGGCGCGACAGGACATGTGTCGGTGCCGGCGCCGCCCGGAGGCTGGGGTGCGGCCGGACTCAGACCTGGGCGCCGGAGAGGCGCTCCACGGCACGCAGCAGGGCCGAGTGGTCCAGCCCGCCGTCGCCCTGGGTACGCAGGCTGGCGACCAGCTGGGCGACCACGGCACCGACCGGCAGGGCCGCGCCGACGTTGCGGGCGGCGTCGGTGACGATGCCCATGTCCTTGTGGTGCAGGTCGATGCGGAAGCCCGGCTTGAAGTCGCGGTTGAGGAAGTTGTCCTTCTTCCGCGTCAGCACGGTCGACCCGGCCAGCCCGCCGTTGAGGACGTCCAGCGCGGCCGTCAGATCCACGCCCGACTTCTCCAGGAAGACCACGGCCTCGGCGCAGGCCTGGATGTTCACGGCGACGATCAGCTGGTTGGCGGCCTTCACGGTCTGACCCGAACCGTGCGGACCGCACAGCACGATGGTCCTGCCGAGCGCCTCGAAGATCGGCTCGGCCTCGTCGAAGTCCGCCCGCTCACCACCGACCATGATCGACAACACGGCCTCGACGGCGCCCGCCTCACCGCCGGAGACGGGGGCGTCGAGGACGCGGACGCCCTTCTCCCGGGCGGCCGCGGCCAGGTCCACGGAGGTCTTCGGGGTGATCGAGGACATGTCGATCAGCAGCGCGCCGGACCGCGCGTTCTCCAGGATGCCGTCCGGGCCGTAGGAGATCGCCTCGACCTGCGGGGAGGCGGGCACCATCGTGATGATCACGTCGGCGTCGCGCACGGCCTCGGCGATCGAACCGGCGGCGGTGCCGCCGGCCCCGGCCAGCCGGTCCAGCTTGTCCTGCTCCAGGGTGAAGCCGGTGACCTCGTATCCCGCCTTGATCAGGTTTTCGGACATGGGGGAGCCCATGATGCCGAGGCCTATCCAGGCGATCTTGGGGAGATTGCTCATCTCGGGGTGCCTCTCGGTGCGGGGTGGTGTGTCAGCGGGCGGCGCGGGCTTCGCGGGGCAGCCAGTCGAAGGCCTCCGCGCTCGGGCGGTCGCCCGGCTTGTACTCCAGGCCCACCCAGCCGTCGTAGCCGTTCTTCGTCAGCAGGCCGAGCAGGTCGCCCAGCGGGAGCGAACCCGTGCCCGGGGCGCCTCGGCCCGGGTTGTCGGCGATCTGCACATGACCGGTCTTCGCGGTGTACCGCTCGATCACCGACGGCAGGTCCTCGCCGTTCATGGACAGGTGGTAGAGGTCCATGAGGAAGCGCGCGTTGCCGAGGCCGGAGGCCTCGTTGACCCGGTCGACGACCTCGACCGCGGCGGGGGCGCTCACCAGCGGATACCGCGGTGACTCGGCCCGGTTGAGTGCCTCGATCAGCAGGATCGCGCCGATCCGGTCGGCGGCCCGGGCCGCGCGGACCAGGTTCTCCAGGGCGAGCGCGTCCTGTTCGGCCGGGTCGACGCCGTCGACGCGGTTGCCGTACAGCGCGTTGAGCGCCGTACAGCCCAGCGACCGGGCGAAGTCCGCCGCGACGTCGATGTTGGCGCGGAACCGCTCGGACTCCTCGCCGGGCACCGACAGGGCGCCCCGGTCCGGACCCGGCAGTTGCCCGGCGTAGAAGTTCAGGCCCGTGAGCCGTACGCCCGCGTCCTCGATCGCTCTCCTGAGGGCGTCGAGTCCGGACCGCTCGGGGGTGGGGGAGCCGACCCAGGGCCACCACAGCTCGACCGCGGTGAAGCCGGCCGCGGCGGCGGCCGCGGGACGCTCCAGGAGCGGGAGTTCCGTGAAGAGGATCGACAGGTTGACGTTGAAGCGCAGGGCTGCGGCTGCGCTCGATTCGTGACATGGCCTTCGGGCCTCGCACCCTTA